>JANOBN010000445.1:0-1778 GCA_031411675.1 Bacteroidota bacterium
TTTATAAAATTGCAAACTACATTCCAATATTGTTGAAGTCCAATTGAATTTATAAAATAAAGATTTAGTATTTAATGTGCTATTTTCACAGATACAAAAAAATAATCAGTATACTTTTCTTCAAATTAAAATGCAGCCAATTTTACCAATGCTTCTTTAAATCTGCTTTTTGGTAAAAAATTCCATTCTAATGAGGAGGACATTGGCACAGGAGTATCCAGGGATCCAATTCTAACCGGAGGTGCGTCCAGATTAAACAAACACTCTTCTGCAATCACAGAAATAATCTCTCCCCCTATTCCGCCTGTCAAAGTATCTTCATGCAACATCAATGCTTTGCCTGTTTTCCTTACCGAAGCTAAAACTGTTTCTCTGTCCCAGGGAAGTAAGGTACGAAGATCAATCAGTTCTGCACTGATTTCAGGATGTTCCGTCATTGCTTCCAATGCCCAATGAACACCTAAGCCATAAGTAATAATAGTAAGATCACTTCCTTCCTTCACAACTTTTGCTTTACCAATTTCAATGGTGTAATAGTCGTTATATATATTTTCAGAAATGGTTCGGTATAATCCTTTATGCTCAAAATACATTACCGGATTCGGATCTTCAATAGCTGCAGCAAGTAGTCCTTTTGCATCAGAAGGAAATGCAGGATACACAATTTTTAATCCCGGTACATGAAAGAACCACGCTTCATTGGATTGGGAGTGAAACGGACCCGCTGCAACACCGGCACCTGTTGGCATTCGTACCACAACATCAGCATTTTGTCCCCAACGGTAATGCGACTTTGCCAGGTTATTTACAATCTGATTAAATCCACAGGTTACAAAATCAGCAAACTGCATTTCCACAATTGCTTTATGTTGATTGATGGATAATCCAAGTCCTACACCAACAATTGCAGATTCACAAATAGGTGTATTACGCACTCTGTCACGTCCGAACTCTTCCAGGAATCCGGCAGTAGCTTTAAACACACCACCATACTCAGCAATATCCTGTCCCATAATTACTAAATTAGGATGACGTTGCATAGCCTGACGCATTCCATCTGTTATTGCATCAAGATATCTTTTTTCTTCCATATCCTGATTAACAACGTTAATAGAGAAAGATGATGCTTTAAACATATCTTTTAACTCCAAAGCAGTTTCCGGCTCGGGTTCTTTTTCTGCGAACGCAATCTCAAGTCCGCGCTCAATCTCTTCTTTAATTTCTGCACGCACCATACTGATGAAATCTGCATCGATAATATTTTCGCTTAACAGAAAATCTTCATAGTTGCGTATTGGATCTTTTTTACCCCATTCATCAAATAATTCCTGAGGTACATATTTCGTTCCTGATGCTTCTTCATGTCCACGCATACGGAAAGTAACGCACTCCAATAAAACAGGACGTGGATTTTCTCTGATTGATTTGGCAATACGATCTACAGCCTGATAAACTTCCAAAATATTATTTCCTTCCACTTTCACTCCTTCTATTCCGTAGCCAATTGCTTTATCAATAAATTGTTTGCAACGAAACTGATCACGACTTGGTGTAGATAAACCATAGCCGTTATTTTCAATTACAAAAATTACGGGAAGATCCCATACTGCTGCTACATTTATGCTTTCATGAAAATCACCTTCACTGGTTGCACCATCGCCGGTAAAAACTGCAGTGACATGTGGCTTACCGGTAATTTTATTTGCTAATGCTATTCCATCAGCCACACCCATCTGTGGACCCAGATGAGAGATCATTCCAATTATTTTGTATTCCTG
>JANOBN010000446.1:0-4051 GCA_031411675.1 Bacteroidota bacterium
TAAACCCGGCAGTTATAAAGCAAAGAACTGTGTGGATGGCAGAAGAGAGTTGGTGCAATTTGCCAAAGAACATAAGGTAGCTCATGATGTTTGCGGAAAAATTATTGTTGCAACACAACAGAATGAGTTGCAGCATATGGAGAAAGTATATAACAACGGGCTTTTAAATGGTGTGGAAGACCTGCAAAAAATAACCGCTGATCAGATACGTGAAATAGAACCCTTCTGTACCGGTATTGCAGGATTGCGTGTTGGTTGTACCGGTATTATTGATTTTCCCGGAGTATGTACTACTCTGGTTACTCTAATTGAAAATAAATTTCCGGGAAGCAAGGTTTTTCTCAATCATGAAGTGACAGGAATTTCCAGAGAAAATGAAAAAAGTATTATTCAAACTCCTAAAGGTAATTTTACTTCAAAATATATTGTCAACTGTACCGGGTTGCATGCTGATCGTATTGCAAAAAAGGATGATGTAAATCCAAATATGAAAATTGTGGGCTTTCGTGGAGATTATTATGTTCTCAAACCGGAAGCACAACATAAAGTGAAGCATCTTATTTATCCTGTACCAAATCCGGAATTTCCTTTTCTAGGTGTTCACTTTACACGAATGATAAACCATCCGACTGAATGCGGCCCGAATGCAGTTTTCACTTTTAAAAGAGAAGGATATGGTAAAACTGATTTCAATTTGAAGGATACACTAGAAGCTCTTTCTTACGGCGGAACCTGGAAGCTGTTTTTTAAACACTGGCGTTTCGGACTCGATGAATACAGAAGAGCATTCTCTAAAAAATTATTTCTGGAACGACTGCAATGTTTAGTTCCAGCATTAAAAATGGAAGATATAGAACCGGGTCGTGCCGGCGTACGTGCAATGGCACTGGATGGCGAGGGAAATATGATTGATGATTTTAAAATCATTCATAATGAGCATGCTCTTCACGTTTTAAACGCACCGTCTCCTGCAGCAACTGCCTGTCTTGCTATCGGTAAAGCTGTAAATGATATGGCTGCCGAGTATTTTAATCTGAATTAATTCTTATAAAAAAAAGGGCCGGAAGAATTTCTCCCGGCCCTTTGGCAAATATAAATGGTTGGTTGATTTTTTATTCTACAACAACCCTCACTATCCTCGAAGCATCATTGATGGTAAATTTCAGGAAGTAAACTCCCTCTGAAATATTATCCAGTTTCATTTCATGCTTATTGGATCCTTCCACCGCTTTGTCTTTCTCTATCTGAACAATGCGTCCTGTCATATCTGTTAATTCTATTGCAAATGCACATTCACAATCTGCAGTAAACTCAACATATATATTCTTTCTTGCAGGATTTGGATAAACTGAGAAGTCTCCTGACAATGGTTCAATTGCACGAATACAGAAGTTACCGGTTATTGAATTCAGAATTCGAGTAGCACCAATTCCGCAAGCATTAACAGCATTAACACTGATTGTCTGATTTACGAATGGTACAGAGCTAAACATTACATCAATCTCTTTTGTTCCCTGTCCGCTTATTATGGTTCCCGGAGCAACCCAGTTATAAGAAGCAGCACCAATCACTGTTGATATTGCATAATGATAAATACCCCCTGTACAAACTGTTGTAGCACCTGTTATTGGTCCCGGAATAGCCGGTGGACCGGAAACACTTAATGTTCTGGCAGGACTTACGCCGCATCCATTAATTGCAACTACGGATACTACACCTGTTGTAAAGGAGCTGTTCCAGTTTACAACAATTGATGTGCCTGTTGAAGAGCCAACAATTGTTCCATTGGTTACCGTCCATTGATATGAAGTAGCATTTGTTACAGCAACAATACTGTACATTACTCCTGTTGCACCACACTGCCCTCCGGTTGGTCCGGATATTACACCCGGTGTTAATGGAGGATTCAGCATTACTGGTTTCGAACGTACCGGACTTGTACCGCAGGCATTCACTGCAACCACAGTTATGTTTCCACCAGTAAATAATGCATTTACGCTTACTGTTATAATGTTTGTTCCAGCACCGCTTGTAATTGTCATGCCTGTTGGTACTGTCCATACATAAGAAGCAGCACGTGGTACCAATGCAATAGAGTAAGTGACTACATCACCCGGACAAACTTTACCCGGACCACTTATTGAAGGAGGAGTAACAGGTTTAACCGAGTTCAGATCAACCTTGGTGCATATAGTAATAGACTGACAAGGATTAGTAACCGATACACAAACATTGCCTGTAATTCCATTATTAATAGCTGTTCCTGTCCACTGCGCATACATACTATTTGTTCCCTGACCTGCGAAAATTGTCATACCGGCAGGAACAGACCAAACATAGGTTGCACCGGCAATAGCTGGTATGCTATATCCGCCACCTGAATTAACTGCAGGAAGACATGCTGATATATATGTTCCGGTAATTGGTCCGGGAGTTATTGGAGCAGGTTGGTTGATCGTAGCACTAATTACATAATTACAGCCAACGTGATCGATCACCGTTAAAGTGTAGGTGCCGGCAACCAGACCGGAAATTTCTTCCGTTACAGCGCCATTACTCCAGGAGTAAGTGTATGGAGGTGTGCCACCGGAAACCTGTGAAGTAATAATACCGGTTGCCTGACCATGACAGATAACATCTACAGGATTCAGTATTACGATAATATTAGGCACACAACGTTTAAATGATATATCATCAATACCATAATCATAACCTGATCCGCCAAAGTTTGCCTGACGAATGGAAAGTGATGTACCTGATATTCCGGACACCACTGCAGAATATTTAGTCCAGCCATTAGCAAGAGAAACACCCGGCAGCGCAAGAATTACATTGGCTCCTACTCTTACTTCCAGATCAGGCTTTGGATATGCATTTCCTGATACTGTAGGATGTACCCAGAAACTGAATATATAATTCTGTGTACTTAATACAGTCATTGTCTCCTGCCATATGGTTTTTGGTCCGGCATTACTTCCATCCACAACCAGATAATTATTTCCGGTTGGAAGGCTGGTGGATGTTATGCTTAAATGATTAATACATTTCAATTGTGAATTTGTAGTGACACAGTAGGTTCCAAATGCACATGTACAACTATTAGTCAACTGAGAAGTGAATCCTGTTGCTCCGCTTTCAAATCCCGGATTTACAACCATCTCCGGACCCGGATGATAACATGGTCCGCAACCACATGCAATAACTGTAAATGTATTTGTTGTTGTTGTGACGCATCCTGCAAGTGAAGTAAATGTATAAGTAAGTGTAAATGTTCCGGTAGCATTCGGATAGAAATAATTTCCTATCACATTCGGTCCGGAGAATACTCCTGTTCCACCAAAGAAAGCTATTGGAACAAGATTATTATTTACAAAAACAAATATGTTGGATGGATCAAGATATACCGGAGCTCCGTTTAAACAGAATGGAGTATAACTGATCAGCCATTGCGGTTGAATACGAGGTGCTACTGTTACACAAACAATATCAGTATCACAACATAACACCGGACCCTGACAGCAGCATATAACTGCATAGCAAGTAGTGCTTTGTGGTGATACAACTAAATCAGGTCCAAATCCTATAGGAGCATAGTCACCAACATCAGTAATAGCATACCATGTTGCATTTCCGTTGCAACCCTGCGCCGTAAGTGTAATGGAACTTCCAAGGCAGATAGTAGTATCGTTACCGGCATTCACCTGACATGACTGACCACAGCAGAAGACTACATTGATAGTTTTGGAAATACAACTGGTACATCCATTCGCATCAGTATAGCATATTGTTATTGTGTGCGGACCTAATGTTGTAGGATGGAAGTAATTTCCTGAAACTCCCGGGCCACTCCATGTCCAGGTTCCACCGGCAAAAGGCAACATTACAAATGTTTGATTTATGTCGACAAAAACACTGTATGGATCTAACAAGATGGAATCACCCAGACATAGATCAGCATAAGACACCGGCCATTGTAAGTGTGGTAACGGATTGACTGTTATACAAACAATATCCGTATCACAACATAATACACCAACAGGGTTAGGGCAAC
>JANOBN010000447.1:0-1679 GCA_031411675.1 Bacteroidota bacterium
GCAGTGGAACATCATCAGCATTACGCGGCGAACTAACTATTGTATCAACTATATTAAGTCCGGCAGTAACTTGTCCGAAAACAGTGTATTGCCCATCAAGAGAAAAAGCATTGGCAACACATATATAAAATTGTGAATTGGCACTATTGGTATCAGCATCACGTGCTGCACCAATTCTGCCACGATTATGCCGAATTGGACTGAATTCTGCATTTACAGTAGGTTGCCAGGCCTGTCCTTGTCCCCATGTTGAAATTGGACCGTTAATAGAATTAGGATCGCCGCCTTGTATTACAAACCCGGGAACAACACGATGGAATGCAGTACTGTCAAAAAACTGCACACCGGCCAGGCTATCAAAATTATTTACATGCAATGGAGTAATAGAGGGGAAAAGTTCAATATCTATCATACCCAGAAAAACACCCGCACGATGTGTCTCAATCTGATATCTTGGCTTATCAATTCCCTGCGAAAACACCAATGATGTAAACAGCATAAATACTGTTGCCGTGGAGAATATTATTTTTTTCATTTCTATAAAATTGTATAAATGTTTTGGTATGATTAATTAATCCTTCTGCTAATATAGTTATTATAAATTGAACCGGGTTTAATCCTCTGTACCGGAAATAGGTTTTAAATGCTCCATGAAGAGATGTGTAAGCATATTTTTCTGTGCTTCATCCAGTTTCTTACCTCTGCGTTCCATAACCTTTGCTGCTAAATCAAGGGCTTTATCTAACAGGAAAACCTCTGTTTCACCGGTTCCGCCCCAGGTAAAAGATGGAATAAATTTTTCCGGAAATCCTGCACCGAAAATATTAGCGCTAACACCTGTTACTGTTCCGGTATTAAACATGGTATTAATTCCGCATTTACTATGATCGCCCATAAACAAACCACAGAATTGCAATCCGGTTTTAATGTAATCCATAGCAGGATAATTCCATACACTTACTTCCCCATAATTATTTTTCAGATTTGAATTATTGGTGTCGGCTCCCAGATTACACCATTCACCAATTACACTATTCCCCAAAAAACCATCATGTGCTTTATTGCTATTACCAAAAATTACGGAATTACTTACTTCCCCTCCTACCTTGGATCCCGGGCCAATAGTGGTTGCACCATAAATCCGCGTTCCCATTTTAAGCACGCCCTGCTCTCCAAGGGCAAATGGCCCTCTTATTATACATCCTTCCATTACTTCGGCCTTTTTATCAATATAAACAGGGCCTGTAGATGCATTGATTATACTGCATTCAACAATTGCACCTTCCTCAATAAAAACATCTCCGGCATTTATCATTTGATTAGAAGGCGGAACAGGGCTGCTTTTTCTACCGTTTGTAAGCAACTTAAAATCCTTTCTAATCTCCTGATCATTCAAAGTAAAAATATTCCAAGGGTAGCCTATTAAAGAGGGTGTTCCTTCATAGATGATAGTTTTAAAACCGGGAACAAGGTCAGGCAGTAATCCCATATCCATTGGGTTATTTATGCACACCATCAGCAAGCGGTTATCCTTTACTAACTGCTCTCCCGGCTTCAACTGATTTGCAAAGGAAACTACTGCTTTATCGGGCAATAATGCTCCGTTGATATAGAGTGAGGGAGCCTTTTCAGCCCCTTTATAAAGAGGGGAAAGATAGCTTCTGGTATGAATAACAGGC
>JANOBN010000448.1:0-6318 GCA_031411675.1 Bacteroidota bacterium
GGCACTGCAAGCATTTCTACATTCCGGGCAGGTTCTTCAAGTGAAAGGTTTTCCGTTAATTCAAATACAGTGCGGTTGGCATTTTGTTCTACTATTCCTGCGGAAAGTAACGCAACAACAAATGGATAAGAACTACCATCCATGATTGGTACTTCAGGTCCGTCGAGCTGTATAAGTACATTATCAATTTCAAGGCCTACTAATGCCGCCAGAGCATGCTCTGTTGTACTCACTTTTGCACCATTTTGCATTAAAGTGGTACCGCGTGATGTGTCTACTACATTATCAACATCGGCATCAATAACAGGCTTGCCGTCAAGGTCAATCCTTTGAAATTTATACCAGTGATTTTCAGGTGCAGGAAGAAACGTCAAATTGACTTTTTCACCCGTATGAAGACCAACTCCCGAAACGGAAACTGCTTTTTTTAGTGTTTTTTGCTTACTTGACATACTTTCTTGAAATGAAAACGATTATTTTTTATATGCAGCGAGAGCTTTTTCAAGAGATGCTATTTTCTTTTCCATCTCTGGTAATTTTCTGAAAAGAACGTACGTCCTTTTATAATCTGAAATTGCAAATGATGGTGAACCCTGTACAATTTCGTTTTCATTTAAAATTGAAGCACCAACTCCTGATTGTGCTGCTATTTTAACACCATTAGCAATGGTTATATGTCCTACAATACCAACCTGCCCGCCAATCATACAGTTTTTACCGATTTTGGTGGAACCAGCAACTCCTGTTTGGCCTGCAATAACGGTGTTTTCCCCAATTTCAACATTATGACCAATCTGAATAAGATTATCAAGTTTTACACCTTTGCGGATAATGGTTGAACCCAAGGTAGCACGGTCGATAGATGTATTAGCTCCAATGTCCACAAAATCTTCAATGATTACATTGCCAATCTGGGGTACTTTATTGTAGTTATTCTCGCTGTTTGGTTGAAATCCAAAACCATCAGCACCAATTACAGCCCCTGCATGTACCACACAGGATTTACCTATAACGCTGTCGGAATATATTTTTACACCTTGAAAAATCGTGGTGTCATCACCAATAATACAGTTATCATCAATGTAGCTTAACGGGTATATTTTAACTCTGTCACCGATTTGCACATTCTTACCTATATAGCTAAAACTTCCGGCATAAATGTCTTTACCGATGGTAGCTGAAGAATCAATAAAAGATTGCTCTTCAATTCCTTTTTTATCCCTGCGTATCTGGTTATAAACTCCGAGTAATTTTGCAAAAGCCAGATGTGCATTGGCTACCCTTATAAGTGTTGAACTAACAGGCTGTAAGGCAACAAAGTCAGTATTTACAATTGCTATTGTTGCTTTTGTAGAATAAATATAAGGGGTATATGCCGGATTCGCCAGAAAAGTAAGGGAACCGGGCATACCTTCTTCAATCTTTGAAAGGCGGCTGACTTTAGCCGTTTCATCACCTTCTACGGTTCCGCTTAATAAATCTGCTATCTGACGTGCTGTGAATTCCATTCTAAAATAAAGTCTGCAAAGGTATTAAACGAGATGGAATGACAAAGCAAAATGACCATGTAATGGCATAGCATAAATTATTTTTAAATATTTTTGCTGTATGAAACTCGACAGACTATTTACCCCGGTATTTATAATCGCGCTCTTACTACTTAAACAGCCTGTAACGGCAGCTGTTTCCAGTAAAAATGATTCATTATTCCTGAAGGATAGTAAGCCTACCCCTGAATTGGCCTGTTATGGGATAACGGCAGCAGAATACAACAGTTTGCCCGCCTCGATAAAGAAAAAAATTCCCCAATTCCTGCAGAAGTCAGATTCTATGCTCGTTAAAATAGCTCTTTTTGCAGATCATTCCGATAAAGAATATCCACAGAATTTCATGTTGGATGAATTTAGCGGAACTATTCATCAGACAAAGGGGAATAATTTTGAAGTACGGAATTCCGATAGCAGGTTGTTAGGACTTATTCACAAAAGCAAGGATGCTAAAAAAAGAGTGGTAACTAATGCCTCCGGTAATGTGGTTTACAATGATATGGGCTTAAATGGCTTTGCTTATGTGGGAATGGGTTTCGGGGCACTTTTGGTAGTATATGCTTTGTATGCATTGATTTATCTGAGCTGGATTGCCACTATTGATTAACCGGAAAATATTGCGGAATCTTTTTTGTAAATCAATTAATTTCTTCCATAAAGCAGAAATAATTTTTAAGTACCGGTCTGCTTAAAACAGCTACATCCATCTGCTCACTCACTTCAGTAAGCGTACTTAAATTTCCATCTTTAAATAATATTTTGATTTCTTCTTCTGCAGGATTGTAAGCGCTGTTGCTTATGGTGCCGGTGAAAACAAAATATTCAGTTTCCTTTTCCGTAACAGAAAAAATTTTCATTGCCTTTCTGGTTTTTTCAGCAATTACATTAGTGCATATAGCTTCTTTCTGAATGTATATTTTGTAGAGTCTTCTGTTTACCATTCCCTTGCAAAGTCTGGAGAGAATTACATCTTTATGCGTTGACCATACTTTTAATGCACCATATATATCGTAATCGTCAAGATGTGCATAGGTGTCAAGTAGTTTTCCCTCTACGAAATCAGTTTCTGTTAACTTGTTTTTTAGAAAGAAATCCAGGGCAGGAGAAGCAAAGAGTGTTTCGCCATTCATTGTAAGTTCTTTGGCACGCTGCATTATTTTAACCAGTAATTGTTCAGCTCCCAATACCGTTTTATGCAGATAAACCTGCCAGTACATTAATCGTCTGGCCATAATAAACTTCTCGATGCTATAAATACCTTTCTCTTCAATAACCAAACTGTCCTGATGCAACTCCAGCATTTTTATAATCCGTTGTGCCCCAATTTTACCCTCCAGCACTCCTGTGTAAAAACTATCTCTGTTGAGGTAGTCCAAACGGTCCATATCTAATTGACTGCTGACGAGTTGATGCAGAAATTTTTTAGGATATTCATTTTTAAATATACTAATCGCCATGGAAAGACCATTGTTAAACTCTTTATTAAGGGTCTCCATAAAAAGAAGTGATATTTTTTCATGATTTACCCCTACAAAGTTGTTTTCTAATGCATGGGAAAATGGTGCATGTCCCAGGTCATGCAACAGGATAGCAATATATACTGCCTGAGCTTCCTCATTGGAGATAGCATGACCTTTTGTCCGAAGGGTATCAACGGCCTGCGTCATCAGGTGCAAAGCCCCTAAAGCATGATGAAACCTTGTATGTAATGCCCCGGGATAAACAACATGAGCAAGGCCCAGTTGACGTATTCTTCTCAGCCTCTGGAAATAAGGGTGTTCGATGAGGTCATATATTATTTCATCAGGCAAAGTGATGAATCCATAAACAGGGTCATTAAAAATCTTTTTCTTGTTCATAACACTAAACCGGTTGAGCCTGCCGTTACCATTGCCTGCCTGATCAATATATTTTATCTTATCGGGTCAGCAAATATCGTTCATTGTTAGTTAATCCTTAAAATTCATTAGAAAATGCCTGTTACATTTGCCGAAAATAAGCACAGCCGATATGCCGACAGTATTGATGCTGAAAGCACAACTATTAGCAATATGGATAAAATAAGTATACTTTGGACAGATGATGAAATTGATTTATTAAAACCCCATGTATTATTCCTTCAGGAAAAAGGTTATGAAGTAAAAACTGCAACAAACGGACAGGATGCAATTGATCTGGTGAGTAAGCAGGATTTTGACATCATCTTTTTAGATGAAAATATGCCAGGATTAAGCGGGCTGGAGACCCTTGTGAAAATAAAAAACCTGAAGTCAAATATTCCGGTAATTATGATCACCAAAAGTGAAGAAGAAGCGATAATGGAGGAAGCTATTGGAAGTAAAATTGCCGATTACCTCATTAAGCCGGTTAACCCTAATCAGATTTTGCTTTCTTTAAAAAAGAATCTCGACAATAAAAGACTGGTTAGTGAAAAGACCACATCGGCCTATCAGCAGGAATTCCGAAATATAGGTATGTCCATGAGTGATAAGCTTAGTTTTAATGAGTGGGTAGATATTTACAAAAAGCTCGTATTTTGGGAGATAGAGCTGGAGAAAACAGATGACCCGAGCATGTACGATATACTCTCTCATCAAAAAAATGAAGCCAATCATTTGTTCAGTAAATTTGTGGAGAATAATTACACAGGCTGGCTGAAGAATCCGGCAACAGCGCCGTTGCTTTCACACAATCTTTTGCAGAAAAAAGTATTTCCTTTGGCAGAAGGATCCGAAGAGCCGGTATTTTTTATCCTTATTGATAATCTTCGTTACGATCAGTGGAAAACAATTCAACCGATTATACAGGAATATTTTAAAGTTGATGAGGATGAAACCTATTGCAGTATTTTACCTACAGCCACACAATATTGTAGAAATGCGATTTTTGCAGGATTAATGCCTTCTGAAATTGAGAAACGCTTTCCTAAAATGTGGTTTAATGATGATGAGGAAGGAGGGAAGAATCTTCATGAGGAAGATTTTCTGGCCGATCAATTACAGCGTCTCCGTAAAAGCTATAAGTTCTCCTATAATAAAATCACCAATTTTGAAGCAGGAAAAAATATAGCTGATCAGATTCCAAATCTGTTTAAGAATAAATTGAATGTGATAGTCTATAATTTTGTAGATATGCTCTCTCATGCTCGAACCGATATGCAGGTAATACGCGAACTGGCTGATGATGAAAAAGCATACCGCTCACTTACATTAAGTTGGTTTGAGCATTCTCCATTATTGGAAGCCTTAAAAAAAATAGCCTCCAGACCTTGCAAAGTGGTTATTTCAACTGATCATGGAACTATTCGCGTAAAAGAAGCATCAAGACTGGTAGGCGACAGAAACACTAATACAAATCTTCGTTATAAACAGGGAAAGAACATCACTTATGAAAAGAAAGATGTACTCGAAATTAAGAACCCTGCTGATGTTTTTCTGCCCCGTATCAATGTAAGTCAAACCTTCGTCTTTGCCAAGGGCGATAAGTTCTTTGCATATCCCAATAACTACAATTATTATGTGAGTCACTATAAGAATACCTTTCAACATGGTGGTATATCCCCTGAAGAAATGATTATTCCGGTTATAACCCTTCATAGTAAAGCATGATTTTCAAGTATCAATGTAAAGGTCCTGAAGAATTGCCCGGAATTGCTCAAAAGATTCTTTCCGATGCGGGGAAGCATCGTTTTTTTGCCTGCTTCGGGCAGATGGGTGCCGGTAAAACTACTTTGATAAAGGAGTGCTGTAAGGTATTGGAAGTGACCGATACGGTAAGCAGCCCGACTTATGCCATCATGAATGAATACCACAGCAGTAGCGGGAAAGAGGTGTTTCACTTCGATTTTTACCGCATTAAAAGCGTCTATGAAGCCTATGACCTCGGGTATGAGAATTTTTTCTTCCGCGATAACTACTGTTTTGTTGAATGGCCGGAAAAAATAGAAAGTTTGCTAGATTTCCCAAAAGCATCTATTTTTATCACATTAGAAAACAACCAGCGATTCATAGAGCTTCATACTGATGATCAGTAGCATCCGGTAATTAACCAGGCTGCAATATAGGTAAGTGGCGAAGGTATTTGCAGTATTTTTAAACTATGACAAAAAAGATCAGTGGAATTGCGGCACTTGCTCAACAAGGTGTGCTGATGCCACAGGAATCGGTGCTTGAGATAAGCAAGCTAAAGAAAGAATTATATATAGGCATTCCTAAGGAAACATCCTTTCAGGAAAACCGCGTGCCCCTGGTGCCGGAGTCTGTTGCTTTGCTTGTAAGCAATGGTCACGATCTGTTAATTGAAACAGGAGCAGGCAATAATGCGCATTTTACTGACAGTGACTATAGTGAAGCTGGAGCGCAGATCGCTTATTCTTCCGATGAAGTATATCAGAAATGTGATCTGGTACTTAAAGTAGCACCACCATCAGAAGAGGAACTGGATAAGTTTAAAGATAAACAATGCCTGATGTCCATCTTGCAAATTGGTATGCAACCGGAAGGATATATCAATAAACTCAGCTCAAAGAAAATAACTGCACTGGCTTATGAATATATCAAAGATGAGACAGATTTGTATCCTGTAATACAAGCCATGAGTGAAATTGTAGGCAGTGCCGCCATACTTATTGCAAGTGAGTACATGAGTAATACAACAGGTGGTAAAGGTGAATTGCTTGGTGGTATTACCGGCGTTCCTCCAACGGAAGTTATGATATTAGGTGCCGGTACTGTTGGAGAATATGCGGCAAGGGCGGCATTAGGACTTGGAG
>JANOBN010000449.1:0-3242 GCA_031411675.1 Bacteroidota bacterium
TAAATATTTTCTAACGAGTTTTTCAAAATTAATGAATTGTTTTACTTCACTACTTTACTATTTGCAAATATGTGATAGATTCAATTTTAAAGTGTTTGACAATTTTGAAAATAAGTTACATAGTTCCTACTTTGAGTTTAGGTGTGTTAGCTTTTAAATATATACCAGGCTAATAATCCATAGCGCAACCTTGAGAAGCTTATAATAACCCATTTAAATCTGCAGTGGATGCCACAAAAACATATGGCTACTATCCTCAAAATCAAAGGGCTAAAAGAGGTATGCTCCTCTTACTGCTCACTCGGGGACAAACTCTGATACAGCATCCTGATTTGCTTTGAGTAGTGCTGGATTTTGGCTTATCAAAAGCCGGTCATGTAAAACACTCATTGCAATTAGCAATTGCAATCAATCCGCCCACTATTCCTACACCCTTGCAAAAAAGAATGGCGATGATGAATTTCCAGGTTGCTGATAATCCATCTCCTTGCGCCCCTTTGAGAATCTATTTTTTAGGCTTTACTGTAAGTGCAGGAAATAAAAGGGCTAATGATTGGCGATGGGTAAAATATTTATAAATCCAATTGATGAAAACTATTAAACGGTTTTTAAATCCTATTAATAAAAACAAGTGTAAAGTCATCCAGATAATCCATGCAAAAAATCCTTGAAAAGACAATCTAGGTTTTGCTAAATCAACTACGGCTTTGTTTCTTCCAATCGTTGCCATGCTGCCTTTGTTTCTATAGTTATAAGGTTGCATTGTTTTGTCTTGAGCTAAACGAATGAAATTACTAGCTATATTTTTTGCTTGATCAATAGCAACACTTGCTAATTGCGGATATCCTTTAGGATGTAATTCAGTTTGAATTAAAGCAATGTCCCCAACGGCAAAAACATTATTGATTGAAATCACACGATTATAGATGTCCGTTTTTATTTGATTTTGTTTTGTTATTAGTTCGGGCTTGATGCCGCTTGGAATATTTCCTTTAACACCGGCAGCCCAAATAACAAAGGTGGATTGAATTTCGGTATTGTCTTCTAATAGAATTTTTTGTCCGTCATAATCTTTTACAATAGCAGTTGTTTTTACAGTAACGCCCATTTTTTTTAAATACTCTTTTGCCTTTTTTGAAGATGCACTGCTCATACTTGCTAAAAGTCTTGATGTTCCTTCTAACAAATAAATTTTCATTTTGGTAAAATCTAATTCAGGATATTCAAAGGGAAGTGAATCCTTTTTCATTTCGGCTAAAGCTCCGCTTAGTTCAACCCCTGTGGGTCCTCCACCAACTATTACTACAGATAATATTTTTTCTCTGTTTGCATTTTTTGTTGCAATTGCGTCTTCAAAATGTTGTAAGAGTGTGTTTCGTATCTGCAATGCCTCATATGTTGATTTCATCGGAAATGTGTTTTCCTGAAATGCAGTATTTCCAAAATAATTTGTTGTTGCACCGGTTGCAATTATTAAATAATCATAAATAAATTTTTCCTTTTCTGTCTCTAAAGTGTATGAATCACTATTTATCTTTGTAACTGTTTCGATACGAATGCTAACATTTTTACTTTTTTTAAAAATATTTCGTAATGGAAATGAAATATTGCTTGCATCTAAATTTGCCATTGCCACTTGGTAAAATAGTGGCTGAAATTGATGATAATTATTTTTGTCTATTAAAGTAATTCTATAATGAGGATGATTATTTAGTGCTCGTGCAATTTTAAGTCCTGCAAAACCTGCCCCAACTATTATAATATGCTTTACAGAACTATTGGCATATCCTTTTGCCATTTCTTGCAATGAATCGTTGTAATCCTTTAAGGAGCTTGCATTTATTTCAGGTGCTTCCTTGTCAGGAATAGTAATTGTCATTTCATCCGCAAATTTTAATAATTCGGGGTAATTCTCTTGAATATTACCAGTGGTTTCAAGTATTTCTTTGTTTAGTTCTGATTTAGTTTTCATTGGCGGATGAAGAGCTATTGCGCTTGTGTCTAATAGATACTATTTTAAAATCTTTATTAGCTCCTTTGCTGCAGCTTCAGAAGATGCAGGGTTTTGTCCCGTAATAAGCATTCCGTCGTTTACAACATAAGAAGCCCAATCCTCCTTTTTAGAGTAAATCCCCCCCTTATTTTTTAATTCATTTTCTAATAAAAAGGGAACTACCTCCGTAAGTTTCACGGCTGCTTCTTCACTGTTAGTAAAGCCGGTTACATTTTTTCCCTTTACCAATAAGTTGCCTTCATTATCTTTTACATTCAATAAAACAGCCGGTGCATGACAAACGGCTACTACAGGTTTTTTACTACTCCAAAAGTCCTCAATTAAATTTATTGAATCACCATCGTTTGTTAAATCCCATAAAGGCCCGTGTCCACCGGGGTAAAATATGGCATCATAATCATCGGATGAAATAGTAGATAGCAAATGCGTTTCTGATAAAATCTTTTGCAAATTTTTATCTGCCTTAAACCGAATAACAGCTGATGTTTGATTTTCAGCAGTATCGCTTGATGGGTCTATTGGAGGCTGACCTCCATTTGGAGATGCAACTGTTATGGAAGCTCCCGCATCAAGAAATATATAATAAGGAGCAGCAAACTCCTCAATCCAAAAACCTGTTTTTTTTCCTGTGTTTCCCAACTCACTGTGTGAAGTCAGAACCATTAGTATTTTCATTTTTTATTTGGTTTACTATTTTATACTTCCACTATCATTTTTCCAATGTTATCACCTTCGAATAAACCCAGCAATGCATCTGGCAATTTATCAAAGCTCTTTACAATTGTTTCCTTATATTTTAATTTACCTTCTTTTACCCACATTGCTAATTGCTTGCTTCCTTCATTAAATTGAGTTTGGTAATTGCCAATGATAAAACCCTGCATTAATACACTTCTGGTTAATAACATCGGTTGAATTCGGGGACCCATTGGTATTTCAGTACTGTTGTATAATGCAATTTGTCCACACAATACAATTCTTGCATTGAAGTTTATATTGCTAATAACAGCATCTGAAGTTTCACCTCCTACATTATCGTAATAAATATCCACTGCTTTTGGACAAGCATCACTAATCGCCTTCTTTAAATCGGTACAGGATTTATAATTTATGACCTCATCAAAGCCAAATTCTTCCTTTAATAATTTTACCTTTTCATCGGTGCCGGCTATCCCAACTAAATAGCATCCCTGCATTTTAGCTATTTGACCAACAACTAAACCAACAG
>JANOBN010000450.1:0-5407 GCA_031411675.1 Bacteroidota bacterium
TAAACATCTACCAGAAACTTTACAATGCCTTTTGCTACATCCTCTTCCGACCGTTTTTCTGTATCAACTTTTTCCTTTACAGTGAATCTAACCCCTATTGTCATGCCCGGATAAACCGGTTTTGTAAAGCGGCATTCTTCCAAACCATAGTTTAAAAGTACCGGCCCTTTTTTAGGATCCACAAATAACCCTGCAGCTTTACTAAGAACAAAATAACCATGTGCCACTCGTTGCTCAAAAATGGTGCCTTCGAGGGAAGTAGCATCCATATGTGCATAGAAGTTATCACCACTTACATTGGCAAAATTATGAATGTCAGCCTCTGTAACGGTATGTTTTGCGGTGATGATAGTTTCGCCTATTTCCAGTTCTTCAAAATGTTTACGGAACACATGAACATCCTTATGAATATATTCACTTCCATACTGATACACCCCTGTTACATTGGTTATAGTGGTTGGTGATCCTTGAATTGCAGTGCGTTGTAAATAATGAAACACGCCTCTTTTGCCACCCATTTCTTCTCCTCCGCCTGCACGTCCAGGACCACCATGAACCAGCATTGGCATGGGCGATCCATGACCTGTACTTTCCTTAGCGCAATCTTTGTTAAGTACAAGAATACGACCATGCATTCCGGCAGCGCCTAATATATATTCCTTCGCTATTTTATCATCTCCTGTAACGATAGAACTTACCAATGACCCCTTTCCCAGCCTTGCCAATTGGATTGCTTCGTCCATATTTTTGTAAGGCATTAAAGTTGCCACCGGGCCAAATGCCTCCACTTCATGACAGTCAGTATTCTGAAACGGTTTATTATTCAGGAAAATAATAGGAGCCATAAAAGCCCCTTTAATCAAATCACCACCTTTCAGTTCTAATGAAGATGCGCCATCGTAAATGATCTGCTGGCTTAGTGCAAGTTTTGCAACCTTTTCCTGCACTTCCTTTAACTGGCTTCTGCCGGCAAGAGCTCCCATGCGAACGCCTTCCATCATCGGGTCGCCAATTACAGTTTGTTGCAAACGCTTTCCTAATGCGATTTGCACCTCCTCCACTCTGTTTTCCGGTACAATCATTCTGCGAACGGCAGTACATTTTTGTCCGGCTTTAGTAGTTATTTCGCGATGTACTTCTTTTATGAAAATATCAAATTCGGGCGAACCCGGAAGAACATCATTACCCAGAATAGAACAATTCAATGAATCTGCTTCCATATTAAAAGGCACTGATTCAGCCAGGATCCGTGGATGACTTTTAAGCAATAAACCTGTAGAAGCACTGCCGGTAAACGTTACAATATCCTGACTAGTAACATGATCCAGCAAACCCTGCCCGCTTCCGCAGATGAGTTGCAAAGCGCCTTCGGGCACTAATCCCGATTTAATAATTTCCTTAAAAACGGCCTCCGTTAAGAAGCTGGTTATCGTGGCCGGTTTCACTATTGCAGGGACACCGGCAAACAAATTGACAGCAATTTTTTCCAGCATTCCCCAAACCGGAAAGTTGAATGCATTAATGTGAATGGCTACACCCTCCTTTGGAACACAAATATGATGACCAATAAAAGTCCCCTCCTTTGATAGCTTTACCACATCACCTTCCAGGCAAAACCGCTCATCAGGAAATTGTTTACGCAAACTGGCATATGTGAATAAGTTACCAAAGCCACCTTCAATATCAACCCAACTATCCATTCTTGTGGCTCCGGTTGCCCAACTTACCTTATAAAAATCTTCCTTTTTCTCGTTTAGATAAAGTGCAAGAGCCTTTAACATTCTGCCCCGTTCATGAAACGTCATTTTACGTAAAGCAGGTCCACCGGTATTTCTGGCATATTGAAGCATAGCATTGAAATCCAGACCCTTACTCGATGCAATGGCAACTTCGCTTCCATCAATTGCATTTAACAGTGACTGACCCTTATCGGTGCCGGGCACCCAATTTCCGCAGGCATAATTATTTAGTTGATACATGGTTTCAATTTGGAAGGCAAAGGTATTATTTGAACTTATTCTTCCGACCTGACATTCTGCAATATGTTTGTATATTTCATATGTCCGGAATTTACAAAGGATATGTTGCTATTTTTGCAATTCAATATATTTGAATTCAACGAAAAAATAAAACCAAAAACTTTAAACAAATGAAAAAAATTACTCTTTTAGTTCTTCTTATAACTTGCTTTACTGCGGGTTATTCTCAAACGGGCCGGGCTACCCGCCAACCTGTTAAAAATTCAAACAACACTTTGCGTAATGCCACTTTAATTACTCCATCCCCTGCAGCAGTTATATTTACGGATGCTATGAATGGTGATAATTCCATTGCAGGACTAAATGCACGTGGTTATGTAACGTATTTCCGTGGCAGTGGACCGGTTGGCATACTGCCTGAATGGTTTCAGGGTGATGGTGCTGCAATACCATCTTACAATGGTCCGGATACCGGATATGTAGCTTCTTCTTTTAATTCCGTTCAAAATAGTGATGATATGGATAATTGGCTGGTTTTACCTGCTCAGAATGTTGTTGCCGGAGATTCATTTACTTTTTACGCTACAGCATTTCAAGGTGATATTTACCTGGATAGTCTAAAAGTTATGTATAACGCAACAGGTGCTACACTTCCGGAAGATGTTAATTGGGTACAACTGGATAATTTCTGGGTGGATACTTTAGGTGCATGGTTACGTCATGGTTATGAAGTTCCAGCAACCAGTGCAACAGGTGTATTTGCAATACGTCATGCAGTGGTAAATTCAGGGCCACTTGGTTCTAATGGTGATTATGTTGGAATTGATCAAATTGATATTTTCAATAGTACTGTTATTGCAACTGGAAGTTTTGATACCTGTGCTTTTGCAGTAAATATCACCTCTGCACTTGGTGGTGCGGTTGGTATTGTGAATACAGTTGGGCCTCACGATAATACTACAGCTACTACCACAGGTGATGATCCTTTATTAGGTTGGGCATGCTTTGGAGAACCTGATGGTGGTGCAGGTGCTCCTGAATTAAATAATACTGTTTGGTTTACATTTACCGGTGATGGTAACAACTACCTTATCAAAACAAACACCAGCTGTGCAGGTATAACAGATCCTTTTGATGATGGAGACACCCAAATCGCATTATACTCCGGTTCTTGTGGTTCATTAACACCAATAAAATGTAATGAAGATATCGGAACAACAGGCCCTCCTTACCCTGCAGGTGTTACCTTTGGTACACAATTAGGCACAACCTATTATTTAATGGTAGATGGTTTTAATGCAACGGCAATAGGTGGTGGTATTTCAAACGGACAATTCTGTTTAGAAGTAAGCCGTACTGCAACCGTAAATTGTAATGATGCATCTGTAACAGCAGGTACTGCTTCTCAAAACCGTACTTTCCTTTGCGAAGGCGATACCAACACCATACTTTCCGTTTCAACTGTTGGTGCCGTTGCTCCTACTTCCGGTGATTATTCCGGTATTGGCTGGATTATTTCTACCTCTGATCTTTCAGGTAATGCAAATGCTGTAACTGATCCAAGTGTTATTGCATTTTATACATTTAATAGTCCGGTACCAACTACCTCAACCCGTACATTCAAAAATAACGGACTTATAGGGGCTATTACTCCGGGTAACACTTACTACTGGACACCAATCGTATTTGGTAATGCAGTGCAGTTTTCTTCAGGAGCTCCGGTATTTATGAATGATTTAACATTTGATCCAACTTGTACTACAACCGGAACTTCATTAGGCGTAGATATATTACTTGCTAATGATCCTTTATGTACTTCCGGTGTAAGCGAGAATCTTCCGGGCAAAAAGACCAGCCTGATTGCTTATCCTTCTCCTGCTCAGGATTTATTGCATGTTGACTTTACATCTTCTGTTAAAGGAAACAAAGTAATTGAGGTAAGTGACTATGCAGGCCGTGTGGTGATGAGTGCATCACATAAAGTAAACAATGGCGTTAATGCTATTGAACTGAATGTAAAATCACTATCATCAGGAACCTATTTTGTTACTATAAAAGGTGATGTTGGGCGTACAGCTAAGTTCATCAAAAAATAAATTTAATATTTTCCTCTAAACAAGAAAGGCTGCCAGTAATGACAGCCTTTCTTGTTTTAACTATACTGTATGTTTCCTGATATCCAATGGAATGAATAACTTTGAATTTTACCTACCCTCATGAAAAAACAAACTCTTCTTTCAATGCTGGCTTTACTGCCGCTAATTTCATTCTCCCAATGGACATCAAACGTTGCATTAAATACGGTAGTATTCGACAGTAGCGGCATTGCAGAAGCTACACCATTGATTGCAACAACTGCTGATGGCAGTACTTATGTAAGTTGGTTTGAGCCATCACCCGGAACAAACTATCAGTTACGCATGCAACGCTTAGATGTAAACGGCGTTTTGCAATGGGGAAGTGCAGGAATTACCGTGAGTTCTTTTCCTCAGAATACCTCATTGTCCCGTTATGATTTAGCTGTTGATCAGGAAGACAATGCTATTGTTGCCTTTCAGGATGTAAGAAACGGGCATCCGGATATTGTAGCCTATAAAGTGGATCCATCAGGTGCGATGATGTGGGGAAATTCGGGTATTGCATTAACGGACACCAGTTCTACACAAGGATTAGCGCCTACAATAGGAATAACAGCAGCCAATAATGTAATTATAGCATGGAATGCGAATGCAACCAGCAAATGGATTGCCATGCAAAAAATATCTGCTTCCGGGAATATCCTATGGCCTTCTGTGAAGCGAATCAACAGCGCAACCTTAAAATATTCAAGACCTACGATGGTTGCATCGGGAACAGATGATTTCAGCATGCTTTATGTAGAAGAATCAGGAAGTGGTTTCCCTCCAACCTCCAAAATGTATGCACAGCGTTTCGACGCAATAGGAACAACTGTGTGGCCGCTTCCGGTATTAGTATCATCTAAAACAATTCCATTCTTTTATTTTCCAAAAGCTGTGAGTGATCATAACGATGGTTTTTATGTAAGCTTCAATGCATCCTTAAATTCCAACCCTACTGTAGGGGATGTATATGTTCAGCGTGTAAGAGGAAACGGAAGCTTATGGTACAGCACCGGTAATGTTGCATCGGTTTACACTACTTTTCAAAAATTTACTCCGGGACTTGCTGTAGATTCTACAGGCAATAATATATATGCGCTGATGAAATTCACCGATCTTGGTCAGTCTCAGTCAGGAATATATATGCAGAAATTTGATAGTTCCGGAAATGTTTTATGGGGATTAAACAGCATACAGGCGGTTCCGGTTCAGGCAGCCTATCACGATCCATTCGGTTTGGCCATTTCTCCAACCGGTATAATTATAGGTTATTCAACCGGAAATGCACCCAGCCAAACTGTCTCGGCT
>JANOBN010000451.1:0-27598 GCA_031411675.1 Bacteroidota bacterium
GTTTGCATCTACTGACGGTGGTTTATATCGCACCAATGAATTATTTATTCATAGCTGGGCCGATGCCAATAATGGAATTCCCTGGCCAACGCAATGGACAAAATTGAATGATGGTCGTCAGGTTACTTCTTTCTACCGGCTTTCCTCATCTCGAAATAATGATGAATCAATAGTTGCAGGAGCTCAAGATAATTCTACTTTCTTTTACAGTAGTATCAATGGATGGTCAACCATTTTTGGTGGAGATGGCATGGATAATTATATTGATCCGGCGTTAAGCAGTTCCGTAATTGGATCCAGTCAATATGGAAACTTCGATCAATCTTTTGATGAAGGAATCACCACTAATGGCATATTTCCGAATATTAATGGTGAAGAAGCAGAATGGACCACACCGATTATTGCAGATTATAGTGTGAATGGGTTATTATATATTGGATTTGAAAATGTAGTGAAGTCAACAGATGGCGGTTTAAACTGGACTTCTATTTCTTCCTTCCCGGTTTCCGGATTTGGCAAGAATGAAATCTCTGCACTTGCAGTTGCAAATACTAATAGCACCGTTATATATGCAGCTAAAAGAGTTCGCTATGAATACAGTGTTCCTGCGAGCTTGTATCGTACATTAAATGGAGGAGTGACATGGACAGATGTTACAGCAGGCTTACCTGATTCATTGTATTATACCTCTGTAGAAGTTAACAACGCTTATTCAAATATTGCATATGTTACCATGGCAGGTCTTGTTCCGGGAATAAAAATTTATATGACAAACAACAATGGAAGTACTTGGCAGAACATCACCTACAATCTTCCGAATCTTCCGGTTAACTGTGTAAAAAGCCTTCCGGGTGGAAAGAAATTATTAGCTGCGACTGATGTGGGTGTTTATGTTTTGGATTCCGGCTCAACCACATGGACAAATATCAGTACTGGGTTACCTAATACTATTGTTTCAGATATAGAGATCAATCAGGCACTGAACAAAATTTATATATCAACCTTTGGCAGAGGCATCTGGGAAACGGATTTAAATGCAGTGCTTACAACAGGAATAGAATCAATTGCAGGAGTAAGTTACCAGTTTGAATTATTTCCTTCATTAAATAATGGCAATTTTAATTTGCTCATCAAAGATAATGAGGATGGTCAGGCTTCGCTTCAAATAGTTGATATAACGGGAAGAACTGTTCATGCCGGCCTTCTTCAATCAGGCAACAATATTTTTAATTTTAAACTTTCTTCCGGAAAGTATTTTGCAAAAGTTTATGGCAACCGTATATCCGCAGTAAGGAGTTTTATTGTTGAATAAAAGAACGTAGTTAATCGACAATAAAACGACATGTTTTAAGTTATTTTGTAATTATTGCCATCCAGGATATTTTATATCAATTGATTATCAATTAAATATAAATTTTTCTATACATTGGTGATCAATACATAATAATCTTATGTATCATTGCGTTTTACATTTAATTAAATAGTTATGATCTATTCCTCTGAGCTAATAAAGGGCACATTAAAAACAATCATTCTGAAACTGCTTAAAGATAATAAGCGCATGTATGGTTATGAGATAACGCAAACAGTTAAGGAATTAACCGGAGGTAAGATTCAGTTAACGGAAGGAGCATTGTATCCATCGTTACATGCACTGGAAGCCGAAGGAATATTAGTCACAGAAACTGAATACATTGGTAAGCGGGTAAGAAAATACTATTCATTGAGTCCGGAAGGAAAGACAATTACGAAGGAAAAGTTAAGCGAGCTTGCTGATTTTATGAATACCATGAAATTTCTTTTGGATTTAAAAACGAGTTCCTGATTATGTATATAATAAGTGATGAACAGATTACATTCATTCTTGACGACATTAGACGTAATGGCGTGGTGATGGAGGACCTGCAGTTAAACCTCCTGGATCATATCTGTTGCATTATTGAAAATGAGCTTGAAGAGAACGGGGACTTCCGGCAATTTTATTTTACTACAGTGAAGACTTTTTATAAGACTGAATTAAGTGAAATAGAACAAGAAACAAAAGCCCTGCTAAACAACAAATACTACTATCAAATGAAAAAGAGCATGTTTGTAAGTGGAACGATATCTGCATCATTAATCACATTAGGTATTTTATTCAAATTTATGCACTGGCCGGGGGCAGCGGCCATTGTAGTGCTTGGAATAAGTTTATTCAGTCTCGTATTTCTTCCATTACTGTTCACTACGAGGGTTAAAGAGAAACAAAGTCTTAAGGATAAATTAATCCTTGGCACAGGAACGCTTATTGCAATCATGATAAGCATGGCAATCCTTTTTAAAATAATGCATTGGCCCGGAGCAAATATGATGGGAGTAGTTTCATTATTGCTAATGCTCATTATATATATTCCATTATATTTTTTCAGTGGAATTAAAAATCAGGAATCCAAAGCAAACACCATAATTACCAGTATTTTATTAATAGCAGGCTGTGGCTTGTTTTTAGCACTTGCACGAGCACCTCACTCTTCACACGCACTTAGCGTAAAAGATACTTCCTCTTATTTACGCAGCGAGTTAATTTATCGTACAGAAAGAAGGCAAACCGGAGAATTTGTTTCAGGGGAATCCTTTTTAAAAACAAGTAAAGAGCTGCTTACCGCAACTGACGAATTGAAATCTGATATTCTGGAATGGGAAACCGGAGTAAGGTTTCTTGATAAGGATTTTGAGAGTAAAAATGCACTCATAAGTGACGGCTGGATGAAAATTTATTTTGAGCAAAATGAGAAGGCAAAAATAAAACTGTCAGAATTAAACACTTTGCTTAAAAAGTACAATGCAGAGCCGGATTTATTAAGTTATAAACAATTAAATTCTATACCGGAGGACATTACCGGGTTTAACCGTAGTGAAGAAAAAGTATTGGGAGCACTAGGCAACCTCGTTCAATTGCAAATGCTGGTGTTGCAAAATTTGCGTGAATTAAAGGAAAGTAAAATTTCAATTTGAAAAAATTATCTTATCTGTTTACATAAAAGGCCTGTTGAAAGACAGGCTTTTTTAATGTAATTAAATTGGAATAAAATTAGTAGCTAAAAAGTGACATAGCCAATTTCCGTTTTCTAATTCTTATGTTTGTGTTTAAATTTATATCCGGTTATTTTGATAAATCAATGATAAAACCACTTGTTAAACCACAGAATTCTGATGATCCGGAATTGCTTAAGCTGATTACATTTTTTAACGAAACACTGGGCTTTTGTCCGAATAGTGTTAAAACGATGCATATACGTCCCGTCATAGCCTACGCTTTTATCAATCTTAATAAAGCCGTAATGGAGAACTATGGCCGGGTTACAAGTGCTTTAAAGAGATTGATAGGCTACATCAGCAGCAATGCAGCAGGCTGCAGATATTGTCAGGCGCATACCATTCGTGCAGCAGAAAGATACGAAGCAGACAAAGAGCAGCTGGAGAATATTTGGGATTATAGAACACATCCATCATTTTCTGATGCTGAGAGAGCAGCGTTGGATTTTTCTCTGGCGGCTTCCGTTATTCCAAATGCAGTTGATGATAAAATAGCAGACAACTTAAGAGCACATTGGAATGATGGAGAGATAGTTGAAATTCTTGGCGTTGTTGCTTTATTTGGATATCTGAATCGTTGGAATGATTCTATGGGAACTGAAATGGAACAAGGCGCAATAGAATCAGGAAATGAATATTTAAAAGGCAAAGGTTGGTCTGTTGGAAAACATGCTTACCAACAATAGTAACCCCTTTTAACATCAATCAATAAGTTTTGCTTATTCTGATTTAACAATTTTATGAAATGTAGTTTGCTGTCCATTGGTCAATTTCAGAATGTAAACGCCTTGATCCATTAACTCACCATTGCAGGAAAGCAGACTGGAGCAGGATCCCCCATAAGGTCCTCCGGTTTGTTGCCAGGAAGTTGTTTGACAAAAGGAAGTAGTGCTGAAAATAGTATAAAGTAAAATAATTAAGTTTTGATATATTATTTTCATAACAGATAATTTATGGTATTAATTAATTGCTGTGTTACCCAATAACTCAAGAACCCAATAACCCAATAACTCAGTCACCATGTCAAAGTGAAACAACTGCTGACAAAAGTCATCTAATTTAATTTGCTGTTTGTTTTAACCGGATTTAATTTTGTATAGATAAACGCATGGTTATGTCAAAGAACGAAAAAACTTCTAAACGAGTGGGAACAATTGCTTCAAAAGTTTTAAGGACAGGGAAAGCAACACCTAAAGCTGCAAAAACATTGGCAGCATCAGTATTAATACAGATGCCGGATAAGAAGAAGAAAAAATAGGAGTCTATCGTTATTCCTGATAACACACTTGGCTGTTATTAATGTTTGCTTTATAAGTTTCTATAAATGAACCGGGCAAACGGGGACGGCTACTCAAACCAAGCTTTTTCTGATTTATTAATTATTTTCTACTGATTGTGAGGGGGTTATGAGACCAAGTTTGTATTACCCCCCTATGTAGGGCGTATATTTGCAGCCCCCAAAAATAACAGATTCTTTTTTGAAATTTAACCATCTGTTAATGAATGGGTTAACTTAATACTAAAGCCCGTAAGCTAATTATGAAACTATCCCAATTCCGTTTTAACTTTAATGAGAAGCTTTTAGCCAATCATCCATCACCTAATCGTGACGAAAGCCGTTTAATGATTGTACACCGTAAAACCGGTAAAATTGAGCATAAGGTTTTTAAAGATGTGCTTGAATATTTCAGCGATGGCGATGTATTGGTGCTGAATAATACCAAAGTATTTCCTGCCCGTTTGTACGGCAACAAGGAAAAAACAGGAGCAAAAATTGAAGTGTTCCTTCTTCGTGAATTAAATCCGGAAAGTAAATTATGGGATGTTATTGTTGACCCTGCCCGTAAAATCCGTATTGGAAATAAATTGTATTTCGGTGATGATGATATGTTGGTTGCAGAGGTGATTGACAACACAACATCTCGCGGAAGAACCTTGCGTTTTTTGTTTGACGGAACATCAGCAGAATTCAGAGATGTAATTGAGCAATTAGGAAATACTCCATTACCAAAATATATAAAGCGTAAATCAGAACCTGCAGATAAAGAGCGTTACCAAACTGTTTATGCTAAAAATGAAGGCGCCGTTGCAGCACCAACAGCAGGATTACATTTCAGTCGTGAACTTTTAAAACGAATGGAGTTAAAAGGTGTAAATCTTGCTGAGGTAACATTACATGTTGGCTTAGGTACATTCCGTCCTGTAGAAGTAGAAGATCTTACCAAACATAAAATGGATTCTGAACAATTTTCAGTAAATCAGGAAGCAGCAGATATTGTAAATAAAGCAAAGGCAGCAAAGAAAAATATCTGTGCTGTAGGTACTACTTCAATGCGTGCAATTGAATCTTCTGTTTCCACATTAGGTGAATTAAAGCCTTATGATGGCTGGACAAATAAATTCATTTTCCCACCTTACGATTTCAGTATTGCTAATATGATGATCACCAATTTTCATATGCCGGAGTCAACATTATTAATGATGACTACTGCATTTGGCGGGTATGATCTGATTACTGAAGCATATAAAGTAGCACAGAAGGAAAAGTATCGCTTTTACAGTTATGGCGATGCAATGATGATCCTGGATTAATTTATTTTATTGCTTAGCAATCCTTCTTGCATCTTCAATTGGAATCAAATTAGCAGATTTTAGTGGGTAATAAATTTCATGCGCTGTTAAAATTCCAATCTGCTTAGTACTTTCGCATCCGATGAAACGCTATTCTATTATTGTTGCAGGAGGTTCCGGTACCCGTATGGGTGGCGAAACACCTAAACAATTTTTATTACTGAAGGGAAAGCCGTTGTTAATGCATTGTATGGAGAAGTTCAGCAAACATTGCGATCAGGTTATTGTGGTGCTGGCTGATGAAAGGAAACATGACTGGAAGGAATTATGTGCTCAGTTTAATTTTACATTAGATCATCAGTTAGTTTCCGGTGGAATTATGAGAGCAGAATCGGTGCGAAACGGGCTGGAAGCAATAGAAGGAGAAAGTATAGTGGCCATTCACGATGCAGCGCGCCCCTTGATTAGTGAAAACCTCATTGAAAAGCTATTTACCATTGCCGAACAGCAAGGCAGTGCAATTCCTGTAATAAAACTGGGGGATTCATTACGAAAAGTGGAGGGAGCCGAGAGTAAAGCGGTGGAGAGGAATGACTATCGGCTGGTTCAGACACCCCAATGCTTCGATTTTTTTCTCCTGAAAAAGGCGTTTTTACAACCCGGATATCGTAACTTTACAGATGAAGCCTCTCTGGCAGAGGCAGCAGGTTATCAGGTTCATCTGGTGGAAGGAGAGGTAGATAATATCAAAATCACCCTTCCCGGCGATCTTAGGTATGCAGAATCTATTATGGCGTAATATTTTACGCAACCCTGCTTCTTTTTCATCGTAAAATGTTGTAAATTGGTTAAATAAAGCCGGAAGGTGAGTTAACACAACTATGTGTAAAATACTACGTTATGTTGACAGAAAAGTCATTACACTTCCATTATACTTGCAGGAATGAATAAAAAGCAGCGAATTTACAGGGCAGGAAAAGTAATTTTCCTTTTGTTGTCCATCTTCTTGTCTGTATTCACTGCTTCTGCACAGGAGGCAATGAGCTTTGTCACAGACCCTTCTTTAAAGCCTTTCAAAATGGATCTTGTGAATCTGGTTCCGGATGATGGGGAGATTCGCGCCGGCTTGTTGTATGATCTGAAACGTGAGCGAATAGTTTGGCAAAAGGATATGGATAATGCTTTTCCTATTGCTTCTCTTACTAAAATGATGGTAGGACTTTTGGCTGTTGAAGATGTAGAAGCAGGAAGAGTGCAAATGACAGATGAAATAACGGTTACCAGCACGTATAAGCAACGAATTAAAAGAAGACGTTATAAAACCGTTACTACAACCGAACGCTATCTCTTAAATGATTTGTTAAAGATGGCCATGGTGCGTTCGCATAATGAAAGTACGGTGTGGATTGCTAAACATTGCGCCGCTACACAAAATGATTTTATTGAAAGGATGAATCGTCGTGCAGTGGAGTTGGGAATGACCATGACGCATTACAACAATCCGAGTGGATTACCTTCTCCGGGTGTTGACAACGGTGCTTCATCTCGCGACTTATTGATACTTGCACTGGAATGTCTGAAGCATCCGCAATTGATGGAAATAACCGCCATGCCTTATGCAACCGTGAGTAATGGAAGGGGAAATATCAGTTACCGTAATCATAATGGATTAACAATAAACTATACCGGTGAGGTAGATGGTATTAAAACAGGATATACCAAAGCGGCAGGATTTTGTATGGTTGCTACAACAGGACGCGCCGATCATCGTTTGATCAGTATTGTACTTGGCGTTCACAGCCCGTGGGTTAGAAATGGTATTGTGGCCAATATGATGAATGCTTATTATGATGCCATTCAATTAGGAAGACTTGGTGAATCCGCTCCTGACCTGGATGCAAGTTGTATGTTTCTGGATAGTGTGGACAGAGGTCTTGCTGCAGTTGTGCCGAAGGTGGAGAAACATGAGAACAGAGAAGATGCTTCTTATGCATACACCTACAAAACAGTTACAGAAAAAGTCAGGAAAAAATATACTGTTCGCAGTGGTGACAATCTGAGTAAGATTGCTGATCGTTTAAATGTTTCACTGGCAGAACTGAAGAAGTGGAATAAACTGAAAGGAACTAAGGTAATGAAAGGGCAGCAATTATTTGCTTATACCATTGTTAAGAAGAGAATACCTGTTAAGCTGGAAGTTATTCCTTGTGAAGATATGGTGGCTGACAATGACAGTTGTGTGGATCCTTCTACATTAACACCTGAGCAACTTGCCTCCGCAGAAGAGACGAATGATTTAGTTTCGCCTACTGTTGTTCAACAGAAAAAAACATCCGCTGCTGTAAAACCTGTTGTAACACCTAAGAATAAAGCAGAAAAAATTGCCCTGCCTAAAATTGTATATCATAAAGTTCAGCCGGGCGATACCCTTTGGAACATTGCCCAAAAATATAATACCACCATTCAGGAAATTCGCAAAGTGAATGGCATCAATGGAAGTCAGATAAAAATAGGTTCCAAAATTAAAGTGCCGGTTTCTGTCTGATATTTTGCACATTCTGCTGATTGACCATCATCAATGCTTATTTTTGTAATCTCATTAACATTAAGCAAAAGCTATTAAACATCATGAAAATGAAATTCCTGCTTCCCGTATTTGCTTTTATATATATAACAGCATCTGCACAAACCACAAAGCCTGACTTACCAATTGATGAAAGCACCAAGCTGATTACTTACACAAAAGTGATTGATGTGAAAGGAGCAAGTAAAGATTCTTTGTATAATAAAGCATTGAAGTGGTGTAATGAATTTTACAAAAATCCGGTTGATGTAATTCGTGAAAAAGAAATGGAGGCCGGCAAAATACTTTGTAAGGCACGTTATAAAGTGATGAACCCACCTGATAAAAATGGTCTTTCAACGGAGGGCGGTGTAGTAGAATACACATTGATATTGCAATTCAGAGAAGGCAGATATAAATATGTAATGACAGAGTTTAACTGGAAACAAACGTCTTATTATCCTATTGAAAGATGGTTGGATTTTAACAGTGCTTCCTACAAAACAGAATTTTCCGTTTATCTTAATCAGGTGAGTGATAAATCGAAAGAAATACTTTCCGCACTTGAAAATAATATGTTTTCAAAAGGAGTAGTGAAGAAGGATGATTGGTAGGTTTAACGCCCAATCCCTACGAATAGAAATGTAAACCTGTTGAAGAAATTTTATGGAGATGAATTCTGCAACATCTTTTAAGATTTGAATATAGTTTTTAAAAGGAATTATCAGTTTTCAAATAGTATTTCTCAGGCAGAGAATAGTTGCTGTTGCAATTGGAGATTTAGTTCTACAATTTGCAAAATAGATACTTTTCCTGACTATCTTTACCTGACCAATATCCTAAAATGAAAAGTAGTATCCTTATTTTAAGCTTTTTACTTTTTGCTGTACCATTAGTAGCGCAAAATACTTTTGAGAAAGCAATTGATACTTTATTGGCAAGCTATGCCAGTTGCATAAAAGAAACCTACGACGGAGGCTATATAGTATGTGGGGGCAGTCTTTTAAATGGCAATGATGCTATTGCTATTAAGCTAGACTCCACAGGATTTATTGAATGGGCAAAAACCTATTCCGGACCAAGCATTGAAGGAGCCACTTCCATTGAACAATTACCTGACAGTGGTTACATAATGGATGGTATTTATGATAGTGGAGTGCCTAATGCCCGGCATTGGCTGCTCAGACTGGATGTAAATGGGGATACCCTATGGACTAAAAATTACTCCTTAGGTTCCGGAAAAACAGTTGCAGCTAATTTGGCATCTAGTGATTTTTCTTTTGGTTTAACAGGTTATTATGCAAGCTCTCAACCTTTATTACCTGTTGATGCTTACTTTATAGCTATTGATATACTCGGAAATCAGTTTGTTAGTAAAGTTTATTCTACATCCATTCAATCTGTAGCGTATAGCATATCCGAATCAGTAAATAACGGGTTTATTATTACCGGCTATAAAGCATATACTGCAAATACTACTGATCTATATTTAATTAAAATAAATTTATTCGGGGACACTATTTGGACCCGCACTTACGACTACTCTGACCTGGATGTTGGAAGGGAAGTAAAACAAACTACAGATAGCGGATATATTGTAACAGGCTATGTTAGAAATTCGGCCTTTCAATACAATCTGTTTCTTTTAAAAACAAATGCTATTGGAGATACCATGTGGAGCCGTATGATTTTTTCCGCACAGGAAAGCGGAGGTTTTTCGGTTGACCAGACAACAGACGGAGGTTATATTTGTTCCGGAAGAATTGTGGATGGTATTCCATTAAATGGGAATCTCTACTTAATTAGAACGGACTCCAATGGAGATACTCTTTGGACGCGCCAATTTGGAGGTACAGGACCTGATCAAGGGAATTTTGTGCGACAAACCAAAGATGGTGGGTTTATTGTAACAGGCAGTACCTCTTTTGGAACAGGCGGAATATATGTTATTAAACTGGATAGCACAGGTAATGTAATCACCAGTGCCGGCTCAGCAGAGGTAAATAATCCCTTTTCTTTTACCGTTTACCCCAACCCTTCACAAGGGGAATTTACAATAGGCATAACCGGCCTGAATCAACCCGCGCAATTAGCGATTTACAATGTAAATGGAGACGACGTTTATTCCAAACAGATAGTCTTAAAAAATAAAATACAATTGCAAGTTCCTGTATTACCTCAAGGGCTATATCTGATCAGTTTGCAAACAAGAGATGCAGCATACTCCCGTAAAATTTTGATTCAACAGTAATATAAAGAATATTAAACAGTACCAACGTAGATTTTTTAACCCTAAAAACTTCCAATGAAAAAATGCATCCTCCCATTTTTCGCTTTATTGCTTCTTTTTATACCAGCAACTGGGCAACAGCTACAAATGAAAAAGTGGTATATGACGCCTGTGGGAATAGATTTATCAACTGGAATACCCGCCTCCTTCACACTTAATACCCCCTTGTCCAATGCTGCAGTTCTTGCAACGGGCACTTCATTTTCTACCGAAAATGGCTATTATGATCAAAACGGGGGTGTACTGTTTTATATAGCTAATAGCAATATTTATGATTATAATAATACCCTGATTGGTGCTGTTAGTCCTGGCAATGGAGGAGCAGAAGTAATCATTTTACCTTTCAGTAATAATGATGCCTGTCAGTTAAAATTTAATATATTTACTACATCCGCAGGTCAATCACAAAATGTAGATTTGGTTTGTACTGTATTGGATATGAAAAGTTATACAGTAAACAGTACTGTGGTGGAGACCATTTTTGTACCCAACAATCCAACTTTTCCGGCTACGGAGTTTGGGGCAATTGCAGCAGATAAGCAACATAGCAATGGAGATTATTTTATTTATTTCTTAGGCGCACCGGGGACTATTGGTGGAAACTTTGGACAAATAAAAAAGATAATAGTAAATGCGAATGGGTCGGTAAGTTCTACTACCAGTACATCCAGTTCTTGCGTTTACCCGGATGATAAAGCAACCCCTCCTGTTGTTAATGCTAATGCATCTGCGGAGGTATTTTCAAGGGAGTTGGAGCTGTCAGCGGATGGCCAGTGGTTGGCTTGGGCAAGCTTTGCAGGAGTAAATCCATCGGGATTACCCACACAGTACCGGTATCATTATATTCGATTAATTCCTTCAACAGGTAAATATGTGCCAAATTCCTATACACAGTTTAATATTACTATACCCGGATTTATAGCAAATGATGTAAGTGGTTTCCGGGGCATGGAGATGTGGCAATCAGGCAATGACACTAAATTATTTATGGGTGCCGGAGCAGCAGGTATCTTTTCAGTTGCTATACCATTAGTTAACAATCCCCCATTACCTGCAGATTTTGCGAACGTTTTTGGTTCAAATCCGGATTACGGCTTTTCGCAAATAGAGTTAGGATACAATGGTTGGATGTATTCCAGTTCTCCGTACATCAACAGTATCACCATGAATGTAGGAGCGTTTGACCCAACATTGAATACTCCTTCCATTCAATCCGGTAATTCCTTTCAATTAACTACCCCGCCCAATTCAGGCTGGCAAGGGGCTGCTTTATATACATTACCTGATCAAATTGACGGACAGGATTATAGTACTTTGCCAAATTGTATATTAACAAAAGTGGCCACCGACGATTCTTATACTTTTAACAGTTCAACAAATACTACCTGGACCCAGGTATCTGGCGGTAACCCTTGGAATTCAACCGGGGAAGTTCAGATAATTAATGAACTTAAAATTACCGGAAACAGTAATCTGACCATTTCTGGTATGGTATTTAAATTTAGCCCAAATGCACGCGTGATTATAGATCCTGGGTCTACGTTAACTTTAGACAATACTAAATTTACCTCTGATTATGTTGGTGACCCATGTTATAAACCGTACATATGGAAAGGGATCAGGGTGATGGGAGTAAGCACAGCTAATCAGTTTATCCCATTGCAACAAGGCAAACTAGTGCTAAAAAGCAATGCTATTGTTGAATATGCAGAATGTGGTGTATGCGTGTATAATCCTTTAATAACAGGAAACAATACAACAACAGGTGGAATCATAATAGCAAATGATAGCTATTTTAAAAATAACAAATCAGATATTGATTTTAAGCTCTATGAGAATTACAAATTGCTCAATGGGATTCGTCGGGTAGTAGGTAATGTCAGTCGTTTTAATAGTTGTGTTTTTACATCTGATAATACGTACCCCTTCCTATTAACACCTGTGCATGCAAGAATAGATGGATGCAAGGGACTTATTTTTACCAATTGCAATTTTCAAACATCGCTTACTAATGTTAACCTACTTCAACAACAAACTATCGGAATAAAATCATTGAATGCTGGCTTTACTGTAAATGGTCAGTCGGTATTTAGTAATTTATGGCATGGAATTGATGCTTTTAATACTAAATCAAATACTTCTTTCCGCGTTCTTAATTCCATTTTTAATGATAATCAAAGTGGTATAAATATTAAAGCAGTAAACAATGTGAGGATACAACTTTGCAGTTTATTTGTTAGTGGAAGCATTTATAATTCAAGCAATGTAAACTGTGGTATTAATTTACAAAACTCATCCGGCTATATCATTGAAGAAAATCATTTTGGGTTATCAGTGAATAATTCTGGCAAGACTTTTTATGGAATATTAACAGGCAACAGCGGCAGTGCAAACAATTAAATATATAAAAACAGTTTTGATCAATTAACCTATGCAAATGTGGCATCAGGAATTAATCGTGATAATAATAATGCATCGCTGTATGGTTTGCAATATTTATGTAATTCAAACACTTTTAATAGCACGTGCGATTTTTATATTACATCAAGAGGATTGTCTTACCCAACTGGCATTAGAACCATACAAGGTAATGCATTGCTACCGACAGGTAATTCGTTTTCACAAATAGGACAGAATTATTCTCATATAAATAATTATACTTCATTGGTTTTAAGCTATTATTACAATAGTAATCAGGCTATCCAACAACCTGTCTATTTCAACGCTTCAGTCAATCCAATAGGCATTTCTATCTCAGAACAATGTCCATCACATATAACAGGGTCCGAGCCTTTTCGTTTGCTAACGGCAACTGAAACAACTAATTTTAATAATGAATATGATTCAGTAGAAAACACTTATTTGTCATTGTTATATGTATATAATCAATTGATGGATGGAGGAAACACCAATGCACTATTAAACCAGATTCAGCAAAGCTGGTCAAATAATGCGATGATATTACGAAACGAATTACTCTCCCGATCGCCATATTTAACCCGATTTGCAATTATGGAAGCGGCTATGCAGAATATACTTAGCCCGCCTGTTTTGTTGGAAGTGTGTATGGCTAACTCAGATGCTACCAGAGATGAGGATCTTCTAAAATTTCTTCAATATGAAATTGTTAATCCACTCCCGACTTATATGATAGAAATGATTAGAGCATCATGGGAATCGTCAACAACAAGAACAACAATGGAAAATGCCATTTCTGGAAGTAGTGGCAGAATGGCTGCAATCTCAGATAATATTTTAAATGATCTTTATTTGAGGGAGGAATTGCAAGGCGATACTTTGGCGACATTAGATAGTTGTGAAACCATCGCTTTAAAAATTTACTGGTTAAACCGCATCCAGACAATTGCTGCCAAATACGATTTAGCGCTAATTTATTTTGATCTGAATAATTATGAGGCAGCAGAATCCTTGCTTAATGTAGTGCATAGTGAGTTTAAGTTTTCAGATGATCAGTTAGCAGACTTTAATGACTTTGAGACTTATTACTATTTACTCAAGCATTATAAACTAAATGGGTACGAGCTTTCTTCATTAAGCCATTCACAGATTGATGAATGGTCAAATTTCGCCACGAGTGGAGCTAGCAATGGGCGTGTGAGAGCAAGCAATATGCTTTGCTTTTATTATGGATTATGTGCTGAAGAAGATTACGACTTGCAATCAAATGGCAATCGTCTTTATAATGAGTTTAAAAGCCCAATAGTTTCTGAAGTGAATAATATTAGCGTTACGCCAAATCCGGTTGCTTCTGAGGCTAAGTTTGGTTATTCAATAGCATCTTTTATACAAAACAAGTCAGTGTTAATAATAGCTGATATAACAGGGAAAATTATTGAAAAAATTTATTTAGAAAACCAGGAAGGCAAAATAAAATGGTCGGCAGAAAACGTAAAAAATGGAATTTATTTTTACTATTTGCAAAATGGGGATGAAAAATACGCGAAAGGAAAATTAATAGTCACTCATTGATTGTAACGTAAAAGTGTTTCATAATTAAACTGCTTTTGGCACTAAATTATTCTAACTAATTTATCAAAATCATGAATATTTATAACCCCCGGCTTTTTACCAATTTCAAATGAGCCATAGCGTTTTTCTATTGCCAATGCTTTAGCTCCGTTAATTGTTGCCCAGGGGATCATTTCTTCTAATGTAATTTCCGGAAAGTGGGTATTTATAGTTTTCATTTCTTCTGTTATACTTAAGGTATCATTGCTGGTAAGGCTATCAGTGCCCAATGTTATCTTTCCGTTTTCTTTTATGAAAGCAGGAATGTCGGGTAAGCGGTCTTCTATATATAAATTGGCTTTCGGACAAAGGGTCCAATATATATTTTTATGAATGCTCTGCGCCCAGCGAATCTCCTCAGCAGTTGTAAGAGTATTGTGAACCAATAACAAACTATTGCAAACCGGTAATTGCGGTAATATGGCTTTCATCGGCTTTGCTTTATACTCCGGCATTTTGTTGAAGTCAAACTTTAGTTCAAGGAATAATTCTGAAAAATCACCGGTAAGGTTATGGATAAACTGTTCCTCCGCAGGACTTTCCTGCATATGAATTGACATTGGTAAATCATCCACATAACAATTGTTTTTCAGCAACTCAAACAAGCATGGTGATACAGTATAGGGTGCATGAGGAACTACAGTACTGTTTCCATTTGGTACAATGGCGAAATGCGCACTTAAAGATTTTCCAAGAGCAAGTAATTCGCGGGCATCAAAAGGATTCATGCCAAGCAATTCTACAAAAGTGTGGTAATATAAATTTCCTTTTTGTTTAATAGATAATGTCTGATCGAAGTTGGAAATATCACCAACAGCAACAATACCATTTTGTATCATTTCATTTTCTGCATCCACATACGATTGCTGCATTTGTTCCGGTGTGAAGTGAAAGCGATTCTTTAAAAGTTCGCGGATGAAATGCGTCATTCCTGTTTTAGGCTGCACCACTCCTTTCATATAGGAAAGTTCGAGATGACAGTGCGTATTGATAAAACCCGGGCATAACCATCCCTCCATCTTTTCCAGCTTTTCTTCACCGGAATCATGCGCCAGATATTGTTCCCTGGTAAGCACATCAGCAATTGTTTTATCATCATTTACCAGCAGCACTCCATCCTTAATTTTGGGGGAAGAAACGGGCATTACATACGCTGCTGTCAGATATCTCATACTACAAAGGAAAGAATATGTTTTCATAACCTTATCTTTGTAGCGTGAATACGGAAATAAAAGATATCAGGGCATTGAGTCTTACGGAGTTGCGGGATTTCTTTACCGGAAAAGGGGAGAAGGCTTATCGCGCTAATCAGGTATATGAATGGCTTTGGATGAAGTCGGCCCGTACTTTTACCGAGATGACCAATCTTTCTCTGGAGCTGAGAGAGTTTCTGATTCACCACTTTGCCATTAATGCGATTACAATTGATACCATGCAGGTGAGTAGTGATCGCACAATTAAAAATGCATTTAAGCTGCACGATGCACAAATTATAGAAGGCGTATTAATTCCAACCGACACCAGAATGACAGCTTGTGTTTCATCGCAGGTGGGTTGTAGTCTTACCTGTAAATTTTGTGCAACAGGAAGATTAGAACGAACACGTAATCTGAATTTTGATGAGATCTATGATCAGGTTGCTATATTGCGGGAACAGGCCATGGAGAATTATAATATTCCATTGAGCAACATTGTTTACATGGGGATGGGCGAACCATTGCTAAATTATGCCAATGTTTTAAAATCGATTGAGTACATCACTTCACCCAAAGGATTAAACATGGCACCGAAACGTATTACCGTTTCCACAGCCGGCATTGCAAAAATGATTAAGAAGTTAGGCGATGATGAAGTGAAATTTAATCTGGCACTTTCCTTACATGCAGCCAACGATAAAAAGCGCGATCAGATTATGCCGATCAATGAGCATAATAATCTGGAGGTGCTGGAAGAAGCATTAAATTACTTCTGTAATAAAACCAATTCACACGTAACCTTTGAGTATATCGTTTTTAATAATTTTAATGATAGTGTGGAGGATGCACGAGAGCTGGCAAGATTTTGTGCAAAGATTCCAAGTAAAGTAAATCTTATTGAATACAATCCGATTGATGATGGTGGTTTTGTAAATACCACAGAAGACCGTCTGCAGAAATTTAAAGACGTTTTATGGAGCAAGGGTATTCAGGTGAATTTAAGAAGAAGCAGAGGAAAGGATATTGATGCAGCTTGCGGGCAATTGGCGAATAAGAAGTAGGGGAAATTTTTATCAGGTAATTCTGGGATCTCCTATTGAAAAAATATTCTTTTTATAGAAAATAAATCAGCAATTATTTTTATTTATTCATTCCTGTTAATCGTTTAATGTACTTGCCTACAATATCAAATTCAATATTAACAAGATCACCTTTTTTAATATTTTTAAAATTAGTGTGATCAAAAGTGTAAGGAATAATAGCAACTGAAAAATGATCATCACCTGATTCCACCACAGTTAAACTTACTCCATTTACTGTTACCGATCCTTTTTCAACCGTAATATTTCCTTTTGTAGCATCATATTTAAAATGAAATAGCCAGCTTCCGTTTTCATCTTTAACAGAAGTACATTCTGCAGTCTGATCAACATGTCCCTGCACAATATGGCCATCAAACCTTCCATCTGCTTTCATGCAACGCTCCAGATTTACTTCCATACCTGCTTTCCATTCGGATAAATTGCTTTTTTTCAATGTTTCGTCAATTGCAGTAACGGTGTAGTCAGCGCCATCAATTGCCACTACCGTAAGGCACACTCCATTGTGAGAAAGACTCTGATCTACTTTCAGTTCGTTTGTAAACGGGCAGGTTAGTGTAAAATGACAATTGCTTCCTTCCTTTTTTACAGAAATAATTTTTCCTGTGGCTTCTACTATTCCGGTAAACATCTTTTTCTTTGGTTTGATATACAGAATCGGTAAAAGTAAAGAGTATTCATCTATTTGTCTCAATTTACTAATATTGTACAGATAAAAAGCAGGCATTCCGCTTCGTTAATGCTTCAACACTATACTATGTATTCATCTGTTTTTATTTTTTGATAATGAGGATCCTCGGTATTATTCCTGCACGCTATGCATCTACCCGCTTCCCCGGAAAGCCGTTAGTATTGATTCAGGGAATCTCCATGATTGAGCGGGTATATGATCAAGCTTTAAAATCATCATCACTTCAAAAAGTGGTGGTTGCAACAGATGATGAGAGAATATATAATCACGTAAAAGGTTTTGGTGGCGAAGTGGTGATGACATCCCCTGATCATATCAGTGGTACCGATCGTTGTGCAGAGGTCTTGGCCAATGAAAAGGAACAATGGGATGCAGTAATTAATATACAGGGTGATGAGCCGTTTATTGATCCACATCAAATTGATTTATTGGCGGAATGTCTTAAAGGAAAAGCACCCATTGCAACCCTGATAAAAAAAATTAAGACTATTGATGAGTTATTAAATCTGAATACGCCCAAAGTGATAATTGACGTAAAAGGAAACGCCATTTATTTTTCACGGCAGCCCATTCCTTATTTTAAAGGAGAAGACATAAATGACTGGTGCAAAAAAGCAACTTATTGGAAGCACATTGGTCTGTATGGTTATCAGGCAACTGTTTTACCGGAACTTACACTTTTGCCACAAGGGAAGCTGGAAATGGCAGAATCGCTGGAGCAACTGCGCTGGCTGGAACAGGGTTATAACATAGCTACTGCTGTTACCGAAACAGAAACCATTGCCATTGATACTCCTGAAGATCTGGAGAGATTGCATCTTTTGTAATTCCCAGGGGTGAATTCCCCACTTTCTGAGGTGTTTTCTTCCTATTAAATATATAATTATTTGCAGTGCCCTATTACTTACAACTTGATAATTCACCTGATTCACCAATTTTCTCTTTTATCATCTGCCTTTTTGCCTTATTTTCGCCGACGTAAGGAAAGAGATTAGTGAAATTAGACCAATATATAAGCGAACTTCTATTTGAGCATGAATGTGTTATCATTCCCGGCTTTGGTGGAATTGTAGCCAATTACCGTCCTTCTTTCCTGAATCCTGCACATCATACCTTTTCCCCTCCTTCCAAAAGGCTGGCTTTTAATGCTAACCTGCGCACCAACGATGGATTGCTGGCTTCTCATCTAAGTAAAAGATTATCAGTTAATTATAACGAAGCTAATAGCTATATCAGCGCTTTTGTAAATGATTGCACAAAATCGTTGCAGGATGGACAAAAGCTGGTTTTAGATAAGGTTGGCGTACTTTATATGGATGGTGAAAAGCACCTTCAGTTTATGCCTGATGCATCTGTAAATTATCTGAAGTCCTCATTTGGTTTTACTTCTTTGCATTCACCGGCTATACGTCGTGATGATACCGATAGCAATAGCTCATCAAAGAAGAAGGATAAAAAAGGAAAAATTGTTAAAATTGGAAGATGGCGTGTGATGGAAGTAATTCCTGTTGCTGCCATGCTTGCCTATTTAATTATAAATCCTGCAGTAGTTACTACCTTAAATGAGCAGGTTGCATCACTCAATCCTTTCCCGGCGCCTGTTGTTATTCATTACAATAAAAAATCGCCGGCAGTAGAGGCAGCGAAGAATGCTGTTTTAAATGACCAGACTGTTTTTGCTTTGAAGTCAGCCGATGCTGCAATTGATTCTGTTAATCAAGAAGAACCTGTTTCAGAAAATACGGCTCCTGAATTTAAAGAAGAGGCTCCGGTTATCAATTTAAAATCAAATACAGTAACTCAGGAAGATGTTGTTGCAGCAAATGATATTAAAGCAAAAGAAGTCACTGTTGCAAGTATTGATAAAACGGAAGTTAAAAAAGAAGTAGTATCTAATGCATCTTCTTCTTCTAAACGGTATTATATAATTGGCGGTTGTTTTTCTGTAGAAGAAAATGCTGCAAAGTTTTTAGAAGAGGGTTTGGCAAAAGGATATGCTGCTGAGATAATCGGCAAGAATAATAAAGGCATGACGATGGTAAGTCTTTTTTCAAGTAGTAAGTCGGCAGATGCGGAGCAGGAACTTGCTGCTATTAAATTGAAAGAACCTGCAGGTGGCTGGGTTTTGCGCAAATAAATAAATCAAAATTTTCTTAGTAGTATTTAGCTGTAATCATTACGGTTTTTGTACGTCCTTTATCATCAGCGCAGGAAATACGTGTTAAGCCTTCATCGGGTGTAAAAAATATTTCTTCATGAGCTTGTACTGTGCGATAAAGTTTGTCGTTTATGTACCAGAATATTTTTGATGCATCAGCAGCAGTTGCCGAGCTTAATAAAAGTTTATCCTCTACGCCTTTTTCCAGAAGATATTCTTTGTTGTTTACCGGGGAAAGGATGTTGATGTTGTTTTCCGTAAGCAATCGCTGGCATTTAGGATTATGTTCAGGGATGTTATCAAAAGGAATTCCGTTAGTGATATAATAACTGATGACATCAGGAGGATAGATGGAATAGATCTTCTTTTTATATCCGGCTTCCGGCATGCAATCATTGCAATAACTGATCTTTTCTTTGGCATCAATTACTACCTCCTTCAAGTGCTCACATTTTAGCTGACCGGAAATATTTGGAATAAAGTAATCCATTGCTTTATCATTGCAAAGTTCTCCGGGAGGCAATCCTGTTGCTGTACATATATATCTTACATCAATAGTTGGTGGAGGAGTAAACCATTTACCGGAGGAATTTTTATCGATGGAATTAAATATTTCAAATAGCAATGGCGTAGCAATATCAGCACCGGTAAGTTCGGGAATACCTGTTCCATCAAAATTCCCGCACCAAACTGCAACAGTGTAATTCTTGTTATAGCCCACACTCCATGCATCACGTCGTCCGTAAGAGGTGCCTGTCTTCCATGCGATCTTTGGAACAGAGTAGCTGCTCTCAAAATTATTGGGAAGATCGGGACGCTGATGTTGTGATAATATTTCAGTAATCATGAAAGATGCATTATCACTGATAATATGCGCCGTATCTTTTTTATGTGCAGTAGCTAAACAAGTTACAGGACTATAAACACCGTTATTTGCAAAGGCAGAAAATAGTCCTGACAACTCCTGCAATGTTACACCACAGCCTCCAAGCACAGCAGAGAGCCCAAGATTTTTTTCATGTTGTGAAACCGAATTAAAACCACATTTCTTTAATGCATCAAAAAAATCTTTTACTCCAAATGTATTTAATACTTCCACAGCAGGGATATTTAATGAATACGACAAAGCTTTTTCAACAGTTATCTGACCATTGTAATTTTTATTAAAATTCTCCGGACTGTACCCTGCGAAATTTACCGGCACATCATTTAGTACTGTTTTCGGAGTAATCAATCCTTTGTCGATTGCAAGAGCATAAACCAATGGCTTTAGCGTGCTTCCGGGAGAACGAACTGCAATCACACCATTCACCTGTCCATTATGCATTTGATCATTAAAATCACTGTTGCCGGCGTATGCAATAATTTCCCGGGTTGCATTATTTACCACTAACACAGCTGCATTATTAATATTACGAGACTTCATTCGCTGACTATGATTCCATGTAATTTGCTCCACCTGTTGCTGAAGGGATGTGGATATAGTTGTTTTAATAAAAGGAGCATTGTTATTTTTCAGATGCAGCATCTGCGAAAGATGAGGTGCGGAGGAAGGCAATGATTGTCTTTTCATTACAAGAGGTTCCTGTAGCGCATCATTGAGTTGTTCTTGTGTAAGTAATTTTTCATCAAAGAAATGATGTAACCATTTATTGCGTTGAAAAACCAGCAGTTCATTGTTCTTGCCCGGTTTTAGTGATGTAGGTTTGTTGGGAATCACCACCAGTGTTACCATTTGTGCATCACTTAACAGAGATGGCTTCTTACCGAAGTATAACCAGGATGCAGCCTGTACACCTTCGATATTACTTCCATAAGGCACAAGGTCAAGATAGAGTGCTAATATTTCATCTTTACTGTAATGCATTTCCAGTTGCAAAGCGCGGAATGATTCAATTATTTTACTGTTGATAGTACGCTGCCGTGGTTCCAGCAAACGGACTGCCTGCATAGTGATAGTAGAGGCCCCGGAAGTTCTTTTATGATAAACCACATTGTTAAATGCAGCACGTATCATTGAAAATGGATTGATGCCCGGATGAAAATAAAAATAACGATCCTCCTTATAAATAAAAGCTTTCAGTAATTCAGGAGGAAGTTCCTTTACCGAACACTTCATCCTCCATTTATCATCTTTTGAAAGAAAAGCCTTCATCAGATCTCCTTCACGACTCATCACCATGGTAGAGTAGGAGGCGTTTACCTTTAAAGGAAAAATAGCATTCAGCAGAAAAAAAACAATGCAGGAAATTATAATACTAATCGCTGCATATTCAAGCCATTTTTTCATTTACTAAATACTAAGCGCATCAATAGCTGCTGCCAGTTTTCTGTCTTTGTCGGTTACTATGTCATCGGCATCATGTGTGCTAAGATGAATAGAAACCTTATTGTAAACATTGCTCCATTCCGGATGATGATTCATCTTTTCTGCAATTAATGCTACACGGGTCATAAATGCAAATGCTTCACTGAAATTTTTAAACACGTAGTTTTTATTCAGCTGGTTGTTTTCTTCTGTCCACATTTTAGATATATTTAAGTTTAAATAATGATTTTATTATTTAGCCAAGACTTTAATCCTTCCGGCACCATTATAGGAATGATATTCTCCATTATACATAGCATCTGCACTTGCCGGTCCGGTTACAAAATTACCTGTGGAAACCACTCTTACCAGATAATAGTAGTTTTGTGGTTTGTAACTAACCGAGGTAAATAAGTTAATCCTGTCATCGCGGATGTCCATATGCTCGGGATCAGTATTGTCTTTTATCCACGATAATTCTGCAACAGCTCCAACTCTTGGGTTTTCAATTTCAAATGCAGCCGGTAACATATCGGTGATTACAATATTTTCTACTGTATTTCTTGCGGAATTATCCAGTGTAAGTTTAACCACTATGAGATCGTTCTGATGAAATGTATTTCCACTTATTAACTTTCCAAACCGATCAAGATAGGTTCTGCGAATACGAAGATTACTGTCTTCCTCTTTATAACTTCCGTCTTTTGTCAGGCCCTCTACAGTCCACGAATAATACAAATCTCCTTTTCCATCCGTCTTTACAGAGATTTTTCCCGGAGCAATTTTCTTAAGGCTTAAATCACTTCCTTTAAAAGCATAAGTTTTACCATTTGCATCAGTAATTGTTGCTGTAACATTACTATTTCCGTTTTTCTTTAAAAACTTACCTAATGCCAAAAATACAAAGGCTCGTTCCTGAGTGTTCAGGTATTGTTGTGTACTCATTGCTTTACTTAAGCGTTGTGCCATACCAATGAGCTGAATATTATCAGGATCAACACTCAACAATGCATTCATGGCAAGAGCTTCATCTCTCAAATAACTATAAAAACTTCCACCAAATGAATTGATCGATTTTTCACCTTCAAACTGTTTTGGCAATAAAAGATCATAATTTTTTCTGTCGCCACAGGCAAGGTAGGTAACAGCCAGTAAATAACGACTATCGATAGCAATATCATTCCAGCGTTGTTTGTAATAGTTCATACTGCTGAGGTCGCTTTTGCCATTAAGAGCTAATATATATAAAGAATAGAAAATATCTTTTGAAGGAATAGTACGCTGATTAACCTTATTGGCATTATCGTAATACCATAAAAGTTCCGTATTACGCTCCTTCACTTTTTTCTCCAGGTAACTCATCAGTCGGCTTAACGTATTTTTGTTTACATCATAACCTAGTTTTGATGCTTCCATCAAAAAGTGTGTTGCATAAACGGTTCCCCACCAGCTTTCAATTGATCCTCCCGGCCAGTAACTTAATGCACCGGTGTAAAGCTGCATACTTTGTAATTTCTGAATGGCAGCATTCACATTATCGTTCACATTTACCGGCCTTGATGGATTGTTTTTAATAGATTGCATCAACTCTGCATAATATAACTGTGGGAAAGCAATTGAAGTGGTCTGCTCCACACAACCATGAGGATAGTCGAGCAGGTATGACATTTGATCACTGAATTTAACAACTGGAGAACGACTGAAGTTTATTGAAGCATTTATAGAAGCAGGAATAAAGGAGGAAGCAAGGTCAAGTGTTGCTTCATTTTTAATTTCTCCGCTATTGCTTAATTTTTGAAGCGAAGCAGGCGGACGAACCGTGATATCCGTAACATCTGTATAAGTTTCTGTTCCGGATTTAACTATTGCTGTTACTGATGCATTTCCAATAGCAGAACCCGCTAATGCTTTAAATACTACTTTAGACTCTTCGCCTTTTTGTAATTTACTATTTGCAGTATTATTTCCAAGAATTGTTAAGCCGCCTGCAAGAGTTAAGGAAGTATTTACATTAATCTCCGCATTAGTGGTGTTTGTTATGGTAACGGGAATATTCAGTGTATCACGCGGACTTAAAAAGCGCGGTATGGAAGTACTAATCACAACAGGGTCTGCCACTTTGATATGATGCTCAGCACTTCCAAATGATTTATCGCGCCACACTGCAGCCATTACACGAAGGTCGCCGGAGAATTGTGGAATGTTTACGGTGTAACTCGCTTCACCTGCACTGTTTGTTTTTAAAATGCCACTCCAGAGTGAAACCAGTTTTACACGTTTGTTGGTAAGTGGATTTACCCTTTTCTGTAAATCATATCCATCACCGGCTGTACTGCTTCGCTTCATGGTTACATCAGGCAAGAGTAACGGATAAACATCAAAGCCATTTACACTTAATGCACGCTTCTGATAAAAGAATTTGTAAGGATCAGGAGTTTCACTGTTTTTTAATTGTAGAATTCCTTCATCAACCACAGCAATAGTCACTTCAACAGGGCTGCCCGGTGCAGTTTTAATTTTTATGGTTTGTTTTGTCTTGCTTTTCGACTGATTAACAGCTGTTATTAATACAGGCAGCTTGTTAGTTGTTTTTTCTACCGGGATTGAAATAATTCCATGACCAACGGTAAGTGGGATGGTGCCTTCATCCAACGGACGGAAGAGTGTTGCACTTATGTAGATATTCGGCAGATATTCATCTTTGATTGGCAATATCAGTTCAGCACTTCTCTTATCAGTATTCAGATAAAAATAATCCATCATAGAATTTCTTTCTACCGTAATTAATAGCCTGCCGGAGAAAGGAGTTTTAAAAAGTATTTTTGCCTGATCACCAGGAGCATACTTCTCTTTATCGGTTGAAATATCAACTTGTCCTTCCGTATTTACAGCGAAGGAAGATGCAGTAGTAGAGCCCCACCGATAAGCATAAAATGTATTCTCCACATAACGATCGCTGTTATCATTGTAGATTCTTACCAGATATTCACCGGATTCATTAGGGATAAAAGCAAATGTTGTCCCCTGCTGCCCCAAACTAAGTTGCTTTTCACTGATAACTCGTTCTTCTCTTTGTGATTTATAATGATAGCGATCATCATATCCTTTTTCAAGAACCGTGTGATAATTTACTTTAATGATTTTAGCATTTGTCGCTGATGTTACCGCTTTACCTACAGGAGAAACAGCAACGATACCTATTTGCAAAGATTGACCAACAGTATTATAGTAATCACTTAGTTTTATTCCGTAGAAAACAGATTGCGTGGCAATGTCAAATGTTTTAATTCTGTTAACCGGTCTGCCACTTTCATCAAATACGGTCAGAAATATTTTTCCGCTTAACATTCCTGATGATTTTAATTTATCCTCTAAGGGAAATAACTCTTTTATTTTCCCTGTCATATCTGTTTTTCCCTGACGAAGAATTCCCGGATAAGAGGTATTGTCCATTCCACTAAGGGAGAAAGTATAATCTTCAAAACCTTTAGGTGAAAAGTATTTGCGGGATATGGTTAATTCAGCTTCATAGTTTCTTCCAGCTGCAGGCGGACCGAAAAGATTAACGGCTGTAGCATTCAGCAAAATAGAATCCGGAACATTATATAATGGCTTACTATCTTCCAGTTTTACATTAATGCGATCAGGAATAAATTCTTCCACACTTATGTTACGACTTCCTATCAGTACATCGTTGAACGTATAAACTTCTATCATCCATGTTCCTGTAACAGCAGAAGCAGGTAATAATAATCTGGTTTCCGCAGCTCCCTGTGCATTGATTGTTTTACGGTAAGAAGTGAACTCTCGTCCATTAGGCAACAACAATTTTATTTTTACAGGGACTTCTTTTTCTAAAGAAATATCATTTTTACGGAGGAGTGTGTTAAAAAACAGGGAATCGCCGGGACGATAAATTTCGCGATCACCATAAATGAATGCATGAAAGCCGGAAGCATTATCAGAAAGTCCTCCTGTTTCATAACGTGATGTTTCTACGCGGCTATCACTCAACAACAGATAATTAAAGTCGGAATTTATTTTAGCGGAAATCATTTCCGGTGCAAACTTTCCATATCGTGCAGATAATCCGTTGAAGCGAACAACACCTTGTTCATTTGTAGTTCCGGTAAAAAGTTGTTGGTTGTTCGTACTGTTTACTGTAATTTTTACATTCGCTAATGATTGTGCATCCTTAATGGAATTTGCAAATACCACAATTTCATCCTCACTTTTTTTAGCAATAATACCAATGTCGCTTACTGAAATTAATTTAGTTGCTGATACCCATTGATCTTCTGAAGACCGCACACTTACCAGATATACACCCTGAAAAGGAAGCTTATCATCGAAGCTGAGACTTAAATAATATTGTCCGTTATTCTTAGGAAGATTTTTGGTTTCATAATCCTGTTTCATTACTTCATCACCATATTGTTGAAGATCATAAATACTGTAAGTAAATTCTGAATTATCATCTTCTCCCCAATATTCGCTGTAACGGTTGTGACGCATGAAGTGCATGATATTATTTTCGTAAATCTTGAAAATGCTTACCTGCACTTTAGGAATGTTGTTTATTAATACTCCAACTTTCTTACTGCTCTTTGAAGAAAGATATAATCCTTTTGTATTAGCAAAAGCAAGTGATGGCTCGGTTTGTCCGAAGGTAACATCCTGCTTAAAATCATTCATCAGACTTCCGCTGATCATTCCTTTTAAACCTTTTTGTATCACAATAGAATAGGAAGCATTTGTTGCAAAAGCACCTTTAATAACAAATCCTGAGGATGTTGCTTCAGTAGTGATATTTATTGCGGGATTTATTTTTACATATTGAAGGATATCATTCATTTCTACCGGCTGATTGCAGAGTACTTCCAATTCACCTTCACCTGTTTCAAATTGTGGGGTTACTGATGCAATATTTAATTGCTCCGGTGAAACCACTGCAACATCTAAATTTATTAGCGTTGCCAGATTCTCCGAACATTCAATGCATGCAGTCCCTGCAGCTAATGTTATAGCCAGTTTCGTTTTTTGTGCTGCATCTTTTGGTATTCCATCAATTTTTAAAGTTAACTCTTGACCAGGTGTTGCAGATACTATAGAAAACTCTTTTGAGTTACCGTTGATCTGCACTTTGATATTTTGAGAAAGGGTTGCAGGATTAACAGCATAGTTTAAAAATAGCGATACATTTAAAGTAAGCGCATCACCTGCCTCTGATTTTGTCCACCACGTAGCGTTACCTGTTACCTTTAAAGCTGCAGTGTGAAATACCGGACCCTTAGCATCAAGCGATAACCCTTTACTAAAAAACTTAAGCAAATTTGTACTTAACTCACTTTTATAACTTGTTGCCGGTTTAAAACCACCGGATGGTGAAAAAAGAAGTTCGTTTTTGCCCTGCCATTTAAACAAGCCTTTTACCTGCGGCGTAAATGTGATAAAAGAAGTAGAATCCCATTTATCGAGAATGGAATCAGAAACAATCTCCTTATTAAACTTAAAAAGTAGATTTTGTTGTAATTCTATTTCATCACCAAAACCTGTTTCGGTAACTGTTATAACATTTTTACGGGTGCAGGCTGAAAGGAATAATACAAGCAGCAGT
>JANOBN010000452.1:0-4725 GCA_031411675.1 Bacteroidota bacterium
GGATATTAAAGACGGGTTGCATTGGCTTAAAAAGCAGTATGAGATATTTCCTTCTGCAATATCATTTATAACAGGTCCGGCAAAAACAAAACAGATTGAAGGTGTTTTTCTTAATGAAGGTTATGGTCCGAAACAATTATATATTTTTCTTATTGATGACAAAGAGAGAGGATTTATAGAAGTTGCGCCTGATGATGAAACCTTATCGGCCGAATAATGCCTTTATCATTTTTGTAAACAATGAAAGGATGGACGAAAATATACAGCAGCAATCAGCCTGTTCAGGTGGAAGTTGCAAAATCAATTCTGTTGGAGAATAATATTGATTCAGTAGAGATATCTAAGAAAGACTCATCTTATATGTTTGGTGAAATTGAATTGTATGTGCGCACTGAGTCGGAGATTGTAGCACGCTTAATTATAAATCAACACGACTTGTGAGCAACCTCGTTACGCGTGCAATTACGGGAGCACTTTTTGTAATCATAATGATTACATCCATTTTGTTTGGTCCTTTAAGCATGCAATTTTTATTTCTCCTGATTTCCTGTGGTGCTTTGTATGAATTCTATAAACTGGTAGAGAGTGAAGATGTGCAGCCACAGTTTCTTACAGGAACAATGATTGCCGTAATTATGTTTGCATTTACTTCAAGACTTCTGGAATTGGAAACGGATGTTTTTATTATTACATATGCTGTAGCAGCATTATTATTCATTGCCGAATTGTACCGTAAAAAAAAGAATCCATTTCAGAATATTGCCTTCACTCTGCTCGGTGTTATATATATAGTACTCCCTTTTGCATTATTAGTGAGAATGTCATTTCAGGATGGTGCATTTTCCTATAAACTTCCACTTGGATTTTTCATATTACTATGGTGCAGTGATACATTTGCCTATCTCACAGGAATAAAGTTTGGTAAAAACAGATTGTTTGAACGAATCTCTCCCAAAAAATCCTGGGAAGGAAGTATAGGGGGAACAATTGCTGCACTTGGAGCTGCATATATATTGTATAGAATATTAGGATATTATGATTTGCAGGAATGGATTATTCTTGCTTTGATTGTAGTTGTAGCAGGTACCTTTGGTGATTTAACGGAAAGTATGTTAAAGAGAAGTCTTGATAAAAAAGATTCCGGCACGCTTTTACCCGGACATGGCGGATTGCTTGATCGCTTTGATGGATTGTTTATTGCTGTACCCTTTATTTGCCTTTACTTAATGCTCAAATAATGGATTTTGGTCTGTCAAAGTTTTTTGAGATCTGTCCATTTGCTTGTTTCAGGTGAGTTATAGCCATCACTGGTTCTCCAGTTTGTTGATTTGCTTTTTCCATTGACATTTGAAAATAGCCATTTCCCTTTTCCTCTGTTTGCAAACGTGCTGCCGCCGGGAAAGAAACTGAAATCAGAGCAAGTAACCTGAGCCGGTGCATTAATAACGTCTAATTCTACTAATGTACACGGATATTGAACAAATACATCTGTCACTTCAAATAATGCAGCACTCCCTCTGAACTTTATTAATGCACTGTCCACTGCCGCTTCACCATGTATTCCTCTTACATACCCATCTTTCACAGTAGTTGCTCCTCTTGTATCAAAATAGATGGCATAAGCTGTATGCCTTTTACCACCTCCATCCAACGTAAAATCTTCTACCCGACACTCACTGCTTTCTCTGATGATGACGCCGGCGTATTGTTGATCACCACTAAATTGCCGACAAGAAATTATTTTGGTTTGATTACTTCCGCTGTTTGTTGCAGAGGCATTCAACCAGCAACCATTGCCACTGCTAACATAATATGATACGGAGCGACATCCAACAGCATTACATCGTGTAATGATGGAACTTAATGCATGACGCAGAATTATTCCGGTATCTAATCCGGCAAGTTGTATGTTTTCTATCAGTGAATGAAAGGTGCCTCCTATAGCAATGCCATTGTCTCCAATACTTTTTGAATTTCCTTTCAGAATTAAATTTTTAATGGTAAAACGTCGTGCTGAAAAAATATTTTCACTTTGTTTTTGATTAGCGGGCATAGAGTAGAGCAGGGTGAAGCCATTTTGGCTGACAGGTATTATGGTTGCCCCATTTCCCTCCAACTGATAATGAACAACAGCACTTTGTCTTGCCGGAGCAGGTAATATAACAGAGCGATTTATAAAAAAAGTATCACTGCTTAATTCAATGGAATTCCATCCCTCCATTTGTAAACAACACATCATTTGCAGAGCCGCCCAGTCAGGCGTATCATTTAATGTAATATCAGGAATATATTTACCATAGCGTTGTTGTATGTCATTTAATGAATATCCGAAGGCACTAAATGAAGGTGACTGATCGGAAGATCTCCTTTTGTTAATTGCCCCAAACCATTCCGGATGCAAATCAGTAACATCTTGCCTTATCCATCTGCCATTGGGGTTTTTATAAGACTTAAAAACAATTCCCCATGCTTCTTCTTTTTGATTCCCGTTCTGCCAGCTGAAAAGCCCTCCCCCTTTACCGGACGTTTCATCGGCATAAGATATATAATGGCTCTCCGAGAAATTAGCTGTTTGCTTCAATGCAGCGTAATCTTTAAGGAAGGCGCAAAAGGAGGTAGTTGAAATAAATAAAACAAAGATTAAAGTGATTGCTTTTTTCATTAGGTAAATATCAGCTTATTTTTATGAATGCATCATGATAAGTATTTACATAATTAATGATAATTAATGCAAAAAAAAGAGCCCCGTTTCCGGAGCTCTTCACTATAAATTTTTAAAACAATTAGTCTGTTATGGACATTCTCTTTGTAATCTTCTCCCCTTCAAAAACAAGAGTGTAGAAATAAATGCCCGGTTTTAACTGATTATTATTAAGTTCAAACTGATATTCTCCCGGTTGAACATTTTTGTTATCCAGAACTGATAATGTGCGTCCAAGAGCGTCAGTTATTACTAACTGTACATCACCCATAGATGGAATGCTGTATTCAATTGTTGTTTTACCGGTGAATGGATTCGGATAGTTCTGACCTAAGCCAAGACCTGATGCCGTAACATCATCAATTCCCAATGGAGAACAAATACCAAGATCAACAATACATACATCATCAATGCTCCAGCCTTCATCTGTACGTGAACCATCTGACTCAAATCTCCAGCGGATGACCATTGGAGCGGTAACGCCCGGACGAATCACCTTTTCGCTGTATTTCCAACCTGCAGTATTTCCTGTGAATCCTTTGTTGATATTACCTACAGAACTTAAAGCAGTAACATAATCTACGTTATCGCTATTTCCATAAACAACATCGAAATTAATTTGCTTCCAGGTTTGTCCTAAATCATTAGTGTATTCAACAATACCACCATCCTGGAATTCTTCCATACGGAACTGATGCCAGAAGCTGATTTTGTAACAATGGTTCGATAGATTAGTTGTTACCAAGGAGAATAAACCTGCAGTATCGAAATTGGTATAATTAGTAGCCAGTTTCAATGTCCATGCTTTTACTCCGGAATGAGCTGCGTTAAGGAATGGCTGTGCCGGTGTTCCTAATTCCCAACTATTAGAAGGAGTATAAGAAATTGCATTAGCTGTTACCCACTGTGATCCGGTTTCAAAATCATTGCAATACGGTAATGCAGTTGTGGAATCAAATACTGTTACACCACTGCAAATGGTATCATCAAATACATTCAGATCCTGTGTGCCATTTGGCTGATCAGTATAAACACATACTGCGTGGAAACCGGGACTTAATACCGGATTAGCAGTAAATATGTGAGTTTGTACACTGTCTTTTAAAACGGAAGGGCTAAAAACAACAGCATCGGTTACAATGATGTTATTATCTATTACAAGCGTAGCGTTGCACGTTGATGCGGGGTTCGTTCCTTTATTCTTAATAAGAGCTTTGAATTCAACCGGCACACCAGGGAATAATAACAGACCACCGGATACACTTGCCGCTTGAATTTGTTGAGGAGCAATAGAAACAGGAATCGGAACTTCAACTTCAAAGTCGTCAATAGAATAACCATCTCGAATTACACTACCATCAGAAGTAAACTGGAAGCGGAATTGTACAACACCACTATTGTCAAAGAATGGATATTTACAATTCAAATCATAAGTTGCTTCAAGCCAGGTATTGGAAGCATCTTGCCATGCAGGCTGTAAACTACTGTTAAGCTGATCATCAGTATACCATGTGGAAGTACCAATTCCATTTAAGCCGCAAGTATCATTTAGTAATCCCAGTACATTCCAATTAATACCATCTAAGGAATATTGAAGGTTTGTACCATCCCATCCGGCTTCAGTATTAAAGTTATGCCAGAAGTGAATTCTTGCATCCACTGCATTTGATAAATCGAAATATGGTGAATACAAATAACAGAATGCATTATTAGTATATGCTGAATTTAAATTAATATCCCAGCAGGTATTGCCTGAATAAGCACCGGTTGTAGCTGCAAAGTTTGGTGTTCCCCATTCCCATAAACTACCAGGGTCACCGGTAGGGTCATTTTGTGAGGTCCATCCACCATCTGTAGTATCAAAATTTTCAAAATATGGATTGAAATAAGTTACCGGATAAACAGGAACTACATCAATGTTCTTGCATAATGAATCATTTGAAGATTTTCCATCACCCGGTAATTCAGTCCAGACACATAAGCCGAAGTCAGCGTTACCCGAATTACAAGTACCAATGTTATTG
>JANOBN010000453.1:0-1608 GCA_031411675.1 Bacteroidota bacterium
CTCAGCCATAAGTTCATCATCCAGCATATCAGATTTTGTAATTGCCAATACCCTTCGTTTAAATAGCAATTCCGGGTTATGCAATTTCAATTCATTAATAAGAATCGAGTATTCCTTAATAATATCAGCACTATCAGCAGGTATCATAAATAACAAAACCGAGTTCCGCTCTATATGCCTCAGAAAACGCAATCCAAGTCCTTTACCGGCATGTGCGCCTTCAATAATTCCAGGAATATCGGCCATTACAAAAGACTTATTTGCACGATATGGAACCATTCCTAGATTGGGAACAAGTGTTGTAAAAGGATAATCTGCAATTTCAGGTTTAGCCGCAGATACCACAGAAAGCAATGTCGATTTACCTGCATTCGGAAAACCTACTAATCCAACATCTGCAAGAATTTTTAATTCAAGAATTTTCCATTCTTCAATGGATGGTTCACCGGGTTGTGCAAATCGGGGTGTTTGCAAAGTAGGGCTTCGAAAATAATTATTACCTTTTCCACCTTTACCACCACGCACCAGAAATTCTTCCTGACCATCCGTCTCAATTTCAAAAAGTTTTTCATTCGTTTCAAAATCCCTGGCAACAGTGCCTAATGGTACTTCCAGTATTTCATCTTTACCATCAGAGCCTGTTTGTAAAGCATAGCTTCCCTTTTCACCTCCTTCGGCAATTACATGCTTACGATATTTCAAATGCAGCAATGTCCAGAGTTGCTTATTACCTCTTACTATAATATGCCCACCCCTGCCGCCAACGCCACCATCAGGACCTCCTTTGGCAGTTAATTTATCGCGGTGAAAATGCACAGACCCTGCACCACCGGCACCACTCTTGCAACAGATTTTTACATAATCAACAAAATTGGAGCCTGACATATTTTTAATTAACTAAATGATGAACAATTTATTTTAACAGAGTATCTGCCAGAATTATAACATATCAATAGCATCACACAACTTCTGAAATATTTCATCCATAGTTCCTATTCCATTAATGCCTTTATACTTTTTACGGTCACTATAATAATTCATTACCGGTGCAGTTTCTGAATTATAAACATCTATTCTCTTTTGTATTACCACAGGATCTACATCATCAGCTCTTCCGGAATCTTTTCCTCTTAATAACAAACGCTTCTTCAACTCCATCTCATCTACCTCAAGTGCAAGCATCGTATTAATTGAAGTATTCTTTGAAATAAGAAAAGCATCGAGTGCTTCAGCCTGAGCCTTTGTTCTTGGAAATCCATCAAAAATAAAACCTTTGGCAGAAGGATATTTATCCACCTCTGATTCGAGCATTTTTATGGTAACTTCATCCGGCACAAGTTGTCCTTTGTCAATATAACTTTTTGCAAGATTACCTAGTTCAGTTCCGCCCTTAATATTGGCTCTGAAAATATCTCCAGTAGACAAATGAACAAGATTGTATTTTTCAATAAGTCTGGTTGACTGAGTACCTTTGCCTGCACCCGGAGGACCGAAGAGAATAATATTCAACATATTTAATTTGAATTACAATAAGCGTTTAACCTTTTAGCTTATATATATCATTTAGATTTCTTCCTAAACCATCATAATCAAGTCCGTAACCAACAA
>JANOBN010000454.1:0-18381 GCA_031411675.1 Bacteroidota bacterium
CTACAGTGCAGGTGCATCAGCACCCTGTTTTTACACGCAAAGGAAATGATCTTCATTGCGAACTTCCACTTGATTTATATATAGCAATACTGGGCGGAGAATTAACCGTACCTGCTTTGAAAGGAAAAATGAAAATCAAAATTGCAAGTGGCGTTGAAGACGGAAAAGTACTTCGTATGAAAAATCTGGGTATGCCCATTTATAATCAACCGGAAAAATTCGGGGATTTATATATAAAACTGCTGATTGAAATTCCAAAGAATCTTACTAAAGAAGAAACTCAGTTATTTGAGAAGCTGGCAGAAATAAGAAGAAAATAAAAAACGGAAAAAATAATCTGACTATTGATTTCTATAACGACACAAGCCTTCGTCTAAGAACTTTTTATACTTATCAATATCAGGATCAAAACCACTCCACGGCTTAGCCAGTTTTTGTTCTTTATTATCGATAAGAACATACATAGGCTGAGAATTACTGTTATACTTTTCGGCTTGCATATCACTCCAGCGATTACCTATTGTTCTGATTTTTTTTCCGGAAAATGCACTTGTATATTGCTCGTTAACGGGTAATTCCTTTTTATCATCTACATATAAAGAAATCAACACATAGTCATCAGAAAGAATTTTAAGTATCTTCGGATCACTCCAAACATTATCTTCCATTTTTCTGCAGTTTGCACAATTATATCCTGTGAAATCTATTATTACCGGTTTGCCCTGTGCTTTTGCATATGCCATCCCTTCTTTATAATCATGAAAACATAACAAATCATGCGGGCATTCGCCGGAACCTTTTGCTTTCCATTCTTTATAATATTCAGGAGGTAAAATACCACTGAGTAATTTTACCGGAGCGCCCCAGATTCCGGGAATTATATATATGGTAAAAGAAAAAGTAAGAATGGCAAAAATGAGTCGTGGTACACTAACATGTGAAACATCACTATCATGTGAAAATTTAATTTTACCTAATAAATAGATTCCCATTAATGCAAATATCACCACCCAGAAAGCGATAAATGTTTCGCGATGCAACATATCCCAGTGATAGGCAAGATCGACATTAGAGAGAAACTTCAGTGCCAATGCCAATTCAATAAATCCCAGACATACTTTAACAGAATTCAACCATCCTCCTGATTTCGGAATGGTATTTAACCAACCCGGAAATGCAGCGAATAATGCAAACGGTAAGGCTAATGCAATTGCAAATCCTGACATCCCGGCTACAGGACCTAAATAACTTCTGCCATGCGCTGCTTCAACGAGTAACGTTCCTATAATCGGACCGGTGCAAGAGAAAGAAACAAGAGAAAGTGTGAATGCCATAAAAAAGATACCGATCAATCCGCCTTTATCAGATGCCTGATCCGCTTTATTAACCAATGCACTTGGTAACACAATTTCAAAAGCTCCGAAGAAAGAAATGGCGAATACAATAAAGATGATAAAAAATGCCATGTTGAAATATCCGTTAGTGGAGAGATCATTGAGTGCATCACTTCCAAGAGTTACCGTAACCAGAAATCCAAGAGTTACATAAATAACAATAATAGAAAGTGCATAAATAATTGCATTTTGTAATCCCTTTTTCCGGGAGCCGCTTCTCTTAGTAAAAAAGCTTACGGTCATTGGTATCATTGGGAATACGCAAGGGGTCAGTAGTGCTAATAATCCGCCTATAAAACCGGCTATGAATATTCCCCAGAATGATTTATCGGCAATAAATTCTCCGGAAGACCAGTCACCGCAATCACCGGCAGCAATAACAGCATTCTCTACCGGTGCTGAAGGCGGCGTTGTATCAATAGCAGCAGTAGTTGTCACAGTATCTTCGGGTGCTACTACAGATTCTTTAGTTGCATCCGGGTTAATAACAAACTTTAAGTTAACCGTATTTATTAAAACACAAGTCTGATCATTACATGCCTGACCATCGATGGCTCCGGTAATAGTAAATTTCTTATCCGTAAGTACTTCTATTTTCTGACGGAATACAGGATCGTGCCCGAGTACCATTACATTCACCTCAAAGGTTGAATCGTAAGCTGTTGTTGATGCTGATTCGGTAACTTTACCTATGAGTTTATAATTCGAAGACGGATTAAATGCAAACGAAGTTGCCATTGGCCCACCGACAGGGGTAAACTGTGAATAAAGATGCCAGCCTTCATTCATATGACCTTTTACCACTAAAAATGTCTCATTTCCTTTCTTTTCGACAGAGTATTCCCACTTCCTGTCAGGCTGAGCCATCTGGGAGAAGGATTCCAAATAGAGTAAAAGAAAAAAGAAAGTGGCAATTAGTATCCTGGCTGGCTTCGGCATAAGCAGTTTTAAATGACTTGCCAAATGTACAGTAATTAACCTAAAAAATTGTCGGCTGAAAGACCCAAAACTGTTAAAGAGGGGTGAAATTATTGACCGGCGAATAATACCTTTGAGCCCACTTTATGCCTAAGCGCTTTTATACCCCCGGACATTTTATCAGGCTCATACACAGCGGCAGCCAGTATTTTGAAACATTATGCCATTTAATAGATAGTGCCACACAGGTGCTTCATCTTCAGGTTTATATTCTTAGTGATGATGATACCGGAAAGTTAATAATAAATCATCTGAAAAAAGCTGCAGGTCGTGGGGTCACAATATTTCTGCTGGCCGACTCCTATGGCTCAAAAGAACTTCATTCCGGTTTTGTCGATTTAATGAAAAGCCATGGTATTAACTTCCGTTTCTTTTCTCCGATACGGTTGCTATTGCCTTTTAATGCGGGAAGGCGGATGCATAGAAAAGTGTGCGTTGCAGATGGATTACGGGCTATTACCGGAGGAATAAATATTGCAGATAAGTACAGAGGCAGTATTAGTGAAAAAGCATGGCTGGATTATGCAGTATATATAGAAGGTCCGTTATGCCGTGATCTGGAATTGATATGCGAAGAAGTATGGACCCGACGAATTAGTAGTTTAGGGACACGTATCGATGACAGAAAATTTAGTCGTTCAGGCGGTATGATGGCGCGAATTACAGAGAATGACTGGCTTCGCAGGAAGAACCAGATTTCGGCTTCATACAAACAAAAACTCAGGACGGCCAATGACAGCATCATTATAATTGCCAGTTATTTCCTTCCAACAAGGAGGTTGCTAAAGATATTGTTGCGTGCGGCACTACGAGGCAAAAAAATCAGCATCATTTTATCAAAGCACAGTGATGTTCCTTTTATCAAACCCGCTATGTCCTATCTTTATAATCGTCTTTTAAAAAATGGCATAAAGATTTATGAATATGATAAAAGCATTCTTCATGCAAAAGCAGTTGTGGTTGACAATAGATGGACAAGCATTGGCTCGCACAATCTGAATCATCTTAGTGAGTTTATCAGCATGGAAATAAATATAGAAATACTGGATAAAAATTTTGGCGAATCATTTAGTAATGAATTAATGTTGTTAACCAAACATCATTGTCAGGAAATAAAGCTGGAGGAATATGAAAGAAATCATTCCCGGATGCAAAAAATATCGGAATGGTTCTCCTATAAAACAGTTAGTATCAGCCAGTGGATTCTTGAAATGGTAACACGAAGAACGGAGTAATATCTTTCATTTAATTAATGTGTAAAAAAAGGTCTTTTGATTTATCCGAATAACCCCTGAAAAACTTCTTCCACTTTTGAAACTTTTACTACATTTATTTCTTTCTCTGCTTTTATTATTTCATCCTGAAGATTATAGCGTGATATATATATAGTATTAAAACCCAATCTTGCTGCTTCGCGAATCCGCTGATCAATACGATTTACCGGTCTTATCTCCCCTGTTAATCCTACTTCACCGGCAAAACAGGTATGAGCATCAACAGGAATATCTTCGCTGGAAGAAAGAACTGCACATATAACTGCAAGATCTGTTGCCGGATCTTCAACACGAATACCTCCCGCAATATTTAAAAATACATCTTTAGCTGACAGACGGAAGCCGCATCTTTTCTCCAGTACAGCAAGCAACATATTTAATCTGCGTAAATCAACACCGGTAGCTGATCGTTGTGGTGTTCCATAAACGGCAGTGCTTACCAAAGCCTGCGCTTCAATAAGTAATGGACGCAATCCTTCCATCGTACAGGCAACTGCTGTTCCGCTTAAAGATAAATCGCGTTGCGATAATAATACCTGTGAAGGATTTGGTACTTCCTTTAAGCCACTGCCTTGCATTTCATAAATGCCCAATTCTGATGTAGAACCAAAACGATTTTTTACAGAGCGTAAAATTCTATATATATAATGACGATCCCCTTCAAATTGCAAAACCGTATCTACCATATGCTCCAATACTTTTGGGCCTGCAATAGATCCGTCTTTGGTGATATGACCTACTAAAATAACGGGTGTTGAAGTTTCCTTAGCAAAGCGTAAAAGTTCCCCTGTGCATCCTCTTATTTGTGTTACAGTACCCGGTGCCGATTCAAACACGGAAGAATATAAAGTCTGTATAGAATCAATAATTAATAACCCCGGTTCTACTTCATCAATCTGACGAAAAATATTTTGTGTTGATGTTTCTGTAAGAATATAACAGTCACTGTCATCTAATCCAATCCTTTGTGCACGTAATCTGATTTGCTGTTCGCTCTCTTCTCCTGATATGTATAAAACCCTTCTTCCTTTCAACTGAACAGCCAGCTGTAATAACAGTGTTGATTTACCAATGCCCGGTTCACCTCCCAATAAAACCAGAGAGCCGGGTACTAAACCTCCGCCTAATACACGATTCAATTCCTGATCGGGCAATACAATGCGCGGACTGTTATCCGGATTTATATCGCCAATCAATTGTGCCTTATTTGCTTTATCGCCTTTTTTCTTTTCTGCTGATTTCCATTCATTCGGCTGCACTTCTGCAGAAATCACTTCTTCTACATAGCTGTTCCATGTTCCGCAGGAAGGGCATTTGCCAATCCACTTTAAGGATTGTGCACCGCAGCTTTGGCAGAAAAAGGTTGTTTTAACTTTCGACATTTTTTAGTAGCTAGTATCTAGTATCAAGTATCTAGTACAAAAAATATGTAGTGGATAACATGATAAACTTTCAATGCAAAGAAAAGCAATTGCTGTACAGTAAGCAATTTTTGATATTAACAACATTGTAATTAGTAGCTAGTATCGAGTATCGAGTACAAAAAAGGGGTATGGATAGCATGATAATTTTTTAATGCAGAGAGAGGCAATTGATGCATTACGGGCAATTTTGATATTAACAACATCATTATCTTTGCTGTAAAGTTAAATATAATGCTTCAAATACGACCGGTTACTGAATTTGATATTTTGGCCATCACAGATATTTACAATGATGCCATTTTAAATACCACCGCTACTTTCGATACGGAGGTAAAAACCGTTGAAGAAAGGTTGATCTGGTTACGTAATCATGATGCGAATCATCCGGTATTAGTTGCTGAAATTAATAATGAAGTTATTGGCTGGGCATCGCTAAGCAAATGGAGCGATCGAAGTGCCTACGATAGTACGGCAGAAGTTTCGGTTTATGTACAAAAAGATTTCCGTGATCAGGGTATTGGCAAAAGACTGCTGGAAGTTATTACGCTCGAAGGGCAAGAAAAAGGATTACATACTTTGATCTCCCGCATTACAGAAGGAAATGAAAAGAGTATTTACCTGCATGAACGTCTGGGATTTGTTACTATTGGTACACTCAAAGAAGTAGGAAGAAAATTCGGAAAGTTGCTGGATGTACATATGTTGCAAAGGGTTTTTCCGGAAAAATAAATTCCATCTTTTAAATTATATATATATTATTTTCGTATTTATTAAGAAGGTCATTTTTAAAACCTGTTAACGACCATTACAAATGCAGTCATTTCTTGTTGAATGAAGGTCGATTTCCGTGTAATATTTAATTGGCTTTTGCTGATTGCCGACACAGTTTCAAGTCCTATCTTTGCGCTTCGTTTTATGATAGCAGCATTATGGATCAATTAAGTTACCTCAATAATATTTCTCCGGAGCAACTGGAATCACAGTATAATCAATATAAGACTGATCCTCAAACTGTTGAAGCTAGTTGGCAACGTTTTTTTGAAGGCTTTGACCTTGGCTCTTCCAGACTAACCGACACTAAAAAAGGAGCACAGGAATTCATTGGCAAGGAGTTCAACGTCATCAATCTTATAAATGGCTATCGTTCCCGTGGTCATTTGTTTACAGACACCAACCCGGTTCGGGAGAGAAGGAAGTACACCCCTACTCTGGATATTGAAAATTTTGGCCTTTCTGATGCTGACCTGGAGACCACTTTTCATGCAGGATCAATGATTGGTATTGGTGATGCTAAACTGAAGGATATTATTCAACATCTCAAAGACACTTATTGCAGAAGTGTAGGTGCTGAATACAAGTATATCAGAAATCCGGAAATGGTGGAATGGCTGGAACAGAAAATGGAAAGCAGTCGGAATCACCGTGATTTTAGCATTGATGAAAAAAAGCATACTCTTTTAAAATTGAATGAAGCTGTTGCTTTTGAGAATTTTCTTCACACTAAGTTTGTTGGTCAAAAACGTTTTTCATTGGAAGGAAGTGAAACACTCATCCCTGCATTAGATGCTATTATTGAAACCGGTGAACAATTAGGTATAAAAGAATTTGTTATCGGCATGGCACATCGCGGCAGATTAAATGTGCTTGCTAATACTTTACGTAAATCGTATTCTGAAATTTTTACAGAGTTTGAAGGACTGGAATATGCTGATACTGCTTTTGCAGGTGATGTGAAATATCATTTAGGTTATTCGAGCAATGTGCAAACGCGATCAGGAAATAAAATACATTTAAGCCTTGCGCCCAATCCTTCACATCTCGAAGCTGTTGATCCTGTTGTGCAAGGAATTGTTCGTGCAAAAATTGATAATACACCGGGCGGTAGTGAAGATCAGATTGCTCCGATTTTAATTCATGGTGATGCAGCTATTGCAGGGCAGGGAGTGGTTTATGAAGTTATACAGATGTCGGCATTGCGTGGATATAGAACAGGAGGAACCATACATCTTGTTATCAATAATCAAATTGGTTTTACCACTAATTATCAGGATGCGCGCTCTTCCACTTATTGTACTGATGTTGCAAAAGTTACTGTGTCGCCGGTTTTTCATGTGAATGGTGATGATGTGGAAGCGGTAATTTATACCATTCAGCTCGCTATGGAATTCCGTCAGAAATTTCACAAGGATGTTTTTATTGACATACTGGGTTATCGCAAGTACGGACATAATGAAGGTGATGAGCCTCGTTTTACACAACCCTTATTATATAAAGCGATTGCAGCTCATGCTAATCCGCGTGAAATTTACAATCAGAAGTTAACGCAACAGGGTGAGGTGGAAGCTTCGATGGTGAAAGAGATGGAGAAGCAGTTTAAATCGTTATTGCAACAGCAACTGGATTCTGCCAAGCAAGTGAAGGAATCGAAAGTAAGTACCTATATGGAGGGAAGCTGGAATGGATTAAGACTGGCTACACCTGCAGATTTTGATCAATCACCTGAAACAGGCGTGGATAAGAAAAAATTGCTTTCCATAGGAAACAAAATAACATCATTACCTGCAGATAAAAATTTCTTCGCTAAAACAGTTCGCTTATTTGATGACCGCAAAGCCATGCTTGCTGAAGGCGGTAAACTGGATTGGGCCATGGGAGAATTGCTTGCTTATGGTTCTTTACTGGAAGAAGGAAATACTGTGCGTTTTTCAGGACAGGATGTTGAACGCGGAACATTTTCTCACCGTCATGCAGTAGTGCGTATTGAAGACAGTGAAGAACAATTTACTCCGTTAAATCATATCAGTGAAAAGCAATCGCCTTTTTATATATATAATTCTCTGCTGAGTGAATATGCTGTTTTAGGATTTGAATACGGTTATGCATTATCCTCTCCCAATTCATTGGTAATATGGGAAGCACAGTTTGGGGATTTTATGAATGGTGCACAGATAATTATTGATCAATACCTAAGCAGTGCAGAAGATAAATGGAGAAGAATGAATGGCATTGTGATGTTGCTGCCACATGGTTATGAAGGTCAGGGTGCTGAACACAGCAGCGGAAGAATGGAACGTTTTCTCGCTTTGTGTGCTGAAAATAATTTACAGATTGCCAATTGTACCACGCCGGCTAACCTGTTTCACTTATTAAGAAGACAATTGAAACGCGAGTTTCGTAAGCCATTGATTGTTTTTACTCCGAAGAGTTTATTACGTCATCCGAAGTGCACTTCCTCTATTGACGAATTCAGCAAAGGCAGATTTCAGGAAGTGATGGACGATGAAAAAGCTGTGTCATCAGAAATTAAGAGAGTGGTATTATGTACCGGTAAAATTTATTATGAATTACTGGATCAAAAGGAAAAAGAAAAAGCGAATCATGTGGCAATTATAAGATTAGAGCAAATTTATCCATTACCGATGAAACAACTGGATAAAGTTTTTTCAAAATATAAAAATGCTTCAGAATATATATGGGTTCAGGAAGAGCCGGAGAATATGGGAGCGTGGAGTTTCTTATTGCGAAAGATAAAATCTGTTAAGTTGAATGTAATCTGCCGCCCGGAAAGTGCCAGCCCAGCAACGGGATCGCATCATGCACATGACAGAGAACAAAGAGAATTGATCATGAAGGTGTTTGAGAAAGTCGTTGCTTAGATGATTGACTAAGTGGCTAATTAGCTAATTAGCCAATGTGATAATTAGCCAATGATTAAATTTACTTTCAGAAGAAATTAGCTAATGTGATAATTAGCTAATGTGATAATTAGCCAATGAAAAAATTTGCTTTCAGAAGAAATTAGCTGATTAGCTAATGTGATAATTAGCCAATGATAAAATTTATTTTCGGAAGAAATTAGCTTATGTGATAATTAGCCAATGTGATAATTAGCTAATGATAAAATTTACTTTCGGAAGAAATTAGCTTGTGTGATAATGTGATAATTAGCTAATGTGATAATTAGCCAATGATAAAATTTACGTTCAGAAGAAATTAGCTTGTGTGATAATGTGATAATTAGCTAATGTGATAATTAGCCAATGATAAAATTTACTTTCAGAAGAAATTAGCTTGTGTAATAATGTGATAATTAGCTAATGTGATAATTAGCCAATGATAAAATTTACTTTCAGAAGAAATTAGCCAATGTGATAATTAGCCGATGTGATAATTAGCCAATGTGATAATTAGCCAATGTGATAATTAGCCAATAATAAAATTTATTTTAAGAAGAAATTAGAAAATGTGATAGTATGCCAATGATTATTTTTTCAGCAGAAATTGGCTAATTAACCAATTCATTTAAGGGGTGGGGGGCATTAGCTAATTAGCTAATTATCACATTGGCTAATTATTTCCTTTCATCAACTTTAATCTTCCCTTCCTTAAGATATTTCTCCAGTTCCCTTAATGCACCAGAAGCCACCCAGCGCGAGGCAGGATCGTCCTTTGCTTTTATTTCTTTTGCAAGTTTAATTGCCTTTTTACAAAGACGGACATTCCGTTTTCCAATCTGACGAATGGCCCAGTTGATGGCTTTCTTTACAAAATTGCGTGCATCATCACTTTCGTTATATATATATGGAAAGAACTGCTCAAACTGTTTATCATCTGCTTTTTTATCATGACAAGCCAGATAGCACATCAAAGAAAATCCGGCGCGTTTCTCAAATTCCTTTTTTCTTTTTGTCCATTCAATGGCCTTTTGATAAGCATTTGGCGAATACCGGAAATAATTCGAACAGCAGCCATCAACAATATCCCATGAATTAAAATCTTTCACCCATTTATCCATCAGTTGATCCGTTATCAGCTTTTTATCAGCAATTAGTGTGGCAATATGGCGGGCCTCATGATAACCGGTTTCCCATAATTCCAGCGCCAGTTGATGATTCTTCCCGATTTCCTTTGCAATAGCTCTGATCTGAGGTTGAGATAGTCCAAATCCGGCACTACCCTCAATACCAAAATGTTTTCTGCCCTCCAATATTTCAGGGTTTCCCTCCTGCTTCAGGCGTTTAATTATAGCTGCTGTTGTGATCATAAAGTCAAATATAATTATTGTCATTACTATTATTTTATCTTAACTCCCATTCCCTATTAACAATTAACTATTAACCATTAACAATTTACCTTAACATTTACCTATTTTTGCCCCAAATTGCAGGTTATGACAGATATCAAGGTACCCAGCCCGGGCGAATCCATTACAGAAGTTCAGATTGCACGCTGGATAAAGAAAGATGGGGATTATGTGGAAAAAGACGAGGAAATTGCTGAGATTGATTCCGATAAAGCCACCCTTACGCTTGCGGCTGAAGCTGATGGAATCTTAAAAATAATGGTTAAAGAAGGAGAAACAGTAGCAGTTGGTACTGTTGTTTGCACCATTGATGATAAAGCCGCCAAACCGGCCGGTAAACCTGTTATTGTGGAAGCAGCGTCTGATAAATCCAATAATGGTGTTCCTGCAAAAGAAACAGCAGTTGTTGATTCTTCAAAACCGGGTTATGCAAAAGGACTTCCTTCCATTGCTGCAAAAAAGATGATGGAAGAAAATAGCATCACAGAAACACAAGTAAAAGCAACTGGTAAAGACGGAAGAATTACCAAAGGTGATATTGTAGAAGCAATTTCAAAACCAAAGACGGCTGTTGTGCCTGCACCGGAACCGGGGTCACGTAATGAAAGACGTGAGAAGATGACTATGTTGCGTAAGAAAATTGCACAACGTTTAGTGGCTGTAAAAAATGAAACTGCCATGCTCACTACTTTTAATGAGATTGATATGAGTGCAGTGATGAATATCAGAAAACAATACAAAGATATTTTTAAAGAGAAGCATGGTGTTGGCTTAGGGTTTATGTCGTTTTTTACCAAAGCAGTTTGTGAAGCATTAAAAGCTTTTCCGGCAGTAAATGCACGTATTGAAGGCGAGGAAATTGTGTATCATGATTATTGTGATGTTGCCATTGCAGTAAGTGCACCGAAAGGATTAATGGTTCCGGTAATGCGTAATGCAGAAGGGTTATCCTTGGCACAAATAGAATCTACCATTGGAGAATTAGCCGGTAAAGCACGTGATGGAAAACTCTCCATTGAAGAGATGACAGGTGGTACTTTTACAATTACCAATGGTGGAGTATTTGGAAGCATGATGTCAACACCAATTATTAATCCGCCGCAAAGTGCAATTTTAGGAATGCATAATATCGTAGAGCGCCCCATGGCAGTAAACGGTCAGGTAGTAATTCGTCCGATGATGTATGTTGCATTATCGTATGATCACCGAATCATTGACGGTCGTGAATCTGTTGGCTTTTTAGTGAAGGTGAAGCAGATGCTGGAAGAGCCGGTAAAAATGCTGCATGGCGGAAATGATCCGATGAAGGTTTTGCTGGGAGTGTAGGTTCTTTGCAACTGTTTTTGAATGTTTCTGAAGACTTTGACATACCTAATCAATTGCAGGGTTTATTGAAATAGAATTGTCTATACTTTTCCTGATTTTATTTTTTTATTATTTTTGATATGAAAAATCCGGTAGTATGAGCAGTCCCAAATTTGAGTTAAAGAGTCTGGCGATAATTACTGTTGTTGGATATAGTTTAAACTTTTTATGCGCCTTAATTGGAACGTGTTTACCTGAAGCTTCCTATCAACAATTATTATGTTATCAGATTGGTGATGCTTCAGCAATAATGGCTTCGGTAATTGCAGCACGTTATATTGGATTGCGCAGTCAGCATGTTGCTGCTTCTGCATTTATTCTTTTAGGTATTACACATGGTTTGTCATTGGCCTCATCCGGTCTTGAAAGTTTTAATATTGAAAAGGGAGTAACTGTAGTTATGCCGATGATTCCTTCCATTGCACTACTTTGCTGGTGTACAACTTTTCCCGTTTGGCTGCGTGCTGCAGGTTTTATCCCGGTTTTCTTATTTATCTATGTGTATATTACTGTAGTAAGCGGGAGCCCTTATTACGACTTACCTGTTAAACTCGCCTATACCTTTTGGTTATTGACGGAAATTTTATGGTCGGTTTATATATATAGGGATTGGAAAAAAGAGCAGGTGGTGAGCTGATTGGTTTTGTGGAAGATTTATATTCGGTTATGATTGCTCCTTTACTGACAGCCTGAATGAAAATAATTCAACCACATACCCTACTATTCTCTTCATCTACCCTCCCATTTTTTGTACTAGCTACTTGATACTTGATACTTGATACTATTTTCATCCCATTCCAAATTCCGCTACTACTTCATAGCTGCTGAATGCGGCTTCGTGTTTGAGTAATGTCAGGCTTCCGGAGATGAAAGAGTCATCAAATGTTTTTCTGCGAAGGCTGTTTTTTACTTTGGTGAAGGTGTGTTCATTCAATCTGCGCACAACTGTAAGTCGTGGTTTCCAGGCAAAGAAGGTGCGGCTGGGAGGCAGTGCTGTGGCTAAACGAAAAGCGCGCATCAGTCCCGCAATGGAAGGACAGATTACTTCAATATATATACTCTGATCTTTCACGGTACGGAAGTTTTTTAATATTACTTCAAAGGGTTCGCAGTAGGTGGTTACTTGTGTGATGCGTTCGGTGATGTTTTCTTCTTCTGTTTCCGGAAGCAGGAAATGCAATAGTGTAATGTGCGGTCCCGGCCCGGGAGGCTGAACAGCACCATGCTCCTTTTCCAACTGCTGACGTAATGCCTCTACTTCACGTTTTATAGATTGAGGAAGGTCGAGTATTAATATATATTCATTCACTTTTACTTCTTCCTCACCATTCGCTTTTGCCAGACTATCACGCGCCGACTTCAAATTAAACAAACGGTTGACGCTTTTTATGGAAGGAAGAATGACGCCCTGCTCTTCATCAGGCTTCTGTAATGCCGCCGGTGATCCGCTTACGCCGTTAAACGGATTAAAGCTGCGTAAAGAAAATCCCATGGCTGCTGCACGATGGATTTTATCTTCTCCATACAACAACCGCATTTTATCCATACGATAATATAAATTCAATATCGCTTCTGAATCTTCAAATAAATTAATCTGATGTCCGCCGCCAACCAGATGACTCATCCTCACTCCTATTAAACGGATGAGCATGCGGCGGCTATATAATTTCTCAAACAATTCTTTTACGCGTGCAATGATGGTGTGATCGCTGCAGGTATAAGGTATGCGGCTCTGCATGGTATGAGTGTCGAAGTTGGAATACCGCAGCTTTACGGTGATGCAGGAGGTAAGTCTGTTCTCACTGCGTAAACGAAAGCATAATTTCTCCGTCATGGCTACCAGGATGCTGTTTAGTTTAGTCACATCAATAGTATCCTGATCAAATGTTTCTTCGGTGGAAAGCGACTTTTGTTCGGAGTACTGTTCCACAGGACTGTTATCAATGCCATTGGCTTTCTTCCAGATCACTAAGCCATTATCACCCAGTACACGTTGTAATAATTCCGGTGGCATCTCCTGCAGGGTGAGTACTTTTTCAATGCCCATGTTACGCAACAGCAGATAGGTTTTATCGCCAATCATGGGAATTTTTTTTATGGATAAGGGTGCCAGAAAACTTTTTTCTTCTCCATATAAAATCTGCATCTGGTTATTCGGCTTGGCTTCATCAGTGGCAATTTTACTTACCGTTTTATTTTTCGACATGCCGAAGGAAATGGGTAATCCTGTTTCTTTCATAATACGCTGACGTAATTCCGTTGCATATTTATAACAGCCAAAAAACTGATCCATGCCGGTGAGGTCCATGTAAAACTCATCGATGCTGGCACGCTCATACACAGGAACGCTTTCTCTGATGATTTCCGTTACTTCATCGGAACGCTTGCTGTATTCATCATAATCACCACGAATGATAATTGCATCCGGGCATAATCTTTTTGCCTGTTTAATAGGCATTGCAGAGTGCACCCCAAAAACACGCGTTTCATAACTGCATGCTGCCACTACACCACGATCGCCGCCGCCGACAATAACGGGTAAACCCACTAGTTTCGGGTTCATTAAGCGGGAGACGGAGACGAAGAAGGCGTCGAGGTCGAGGTGAGCAATAGACTTCATATTGTTGGATCGCTGATTCGTGTGATTATATGATTTCGTTGATTTTTTTCGCGAAGAATCGCGATTGATTACTCTTGATTGTTTATTGCGAAGAATCGCAATTGATGATTTTTTGCCACTGATTATTTTGATTTCGCTGATTGTTGGATCGCTGATTCGTGTGATTATATGATTTCGTTGATTTTTTTCGCGAAGAATCGCGATGATGGGTATTGATTTTTTTTCGCGATGGATCGCGATGATGATTTTTTGTCGCTGATTGTTGGATCGCTGATTTGAATGATTATATGATGGCGCTGATTTATGATTATTTTGATGACGTTGGTTTATGATTATTTTGATGGCGCTGATTGCTGTGATTCTCTTGCTAATCGTCTTTCATTTGTTACTCTCTTATATTGTAAACTGCGTGAGCCAAAGTTGATTAACAAACCTGTTTCCAGTTTGTAGGCTTGCAGATAATTTAATGCTTGTGATAAATGTGCATCTGTTAACTCCGGTGCTGACTTTAATTCCACCATTACGCTATCGTTTATTATAAAATCTGCACGCCGGGTTCCAACCTCGTATCCTTTATAGTAAAGTATCCGTTCTTCTTCCCTCGCAAATTCAATTCCCGCTTCTGTCATTTCAATGGCCAGACATCGTTGATAAACAACCTCCTGAAAACCATTTCCCAACGCCACATGCACCTTCATCGCACAACCAATCACTTTTCCCGTAATATCAGAATGCTTATAATTCTGATTAATAATTTCATTACTCATAATTCTATTTTTAAGTTAGATAATTATATATATATAATCAATTTAATCATTTAAATCATCATCGATCGCGACATTCAATCAAAATAATCAGCAATCCAACCCTCCCCCTAATCACCGATCGCGAAACTTCGCGACATATAAAATCATAATCATCGAAATCATATAAAATCATAAATCAACGAAATCATATAATCAAACGAATCAGCGATCAAGGGGGAGGGGGATCAGTTTACCAATTCAATGACTGCATTACAATCTAACATAACGGTTGCAATATAAACATTATACTGTACCTTTGCAAATAATATGTTGATTAATACACACAGTTATTTCAGTCTTAAGTACGGCACGCTGGATCCCGAGCAGCTAATCAGTGAGTTACAGTTGCGGGGGCATTCTACAGCAGCACTTACTGATATTAATAATACGTCGGGCATCCTAGATTTTTTCCGGAAAGGGAAGAGCATGGGATTTCATCCTGTTGCCGGCATCGACTTCCGCAATGGCATTCAGCAGCAGTATGTAGGTCTCGCTATGAATGCAGAAGGATTTAAAGAGCTGAATGATCACCTTTCTGTTTATCTGAAAAATAACCTGCCCTTTGAAGAACAGGCACCTGCATTTCAACATGCTTTTATTATTTATCCCTTCACGTTGAAAAAAAGAACGCTGCGTGAAAATGAATTCATTGGCGTAAAACCATCCGACTTAACCAGGCTTCCTTTTTCATCGTGGGAAAATAATAAAGAGAAACATGTAGCAGCACCGGTTACTACCTATACAGGCAAAGCAGGATTTAACAGCCACCGTTTGTTGCGCGCCATTGATTTGAATCTGTTGTTAAGCAAACTTCCGGTAAGTGAACAGGGAAATGAAACAGATGTATTGCTCTCTGTGGATCAACTCATTCATATATATAAAGCATATCCGCAAATATTATTGCAGGCACGGCAACTGCTGGAGCAATGTAACATTGATTTTGAATTCGGAAAAAATAAAAATAAAAAAACCTACACCGGAAGTGCAAAGGAGGATTATAATATGATGATCCGTCTTTGTGATAAAGGATTGCAATACCGTTATCCAAATGCAGGAGCCGATATTCATGAAAGGTATCAGAAAGAGATTGCACTGATTTCTAACCTCGGTTACGCCTCTTACTTTTTGCTTAATTGGGATATTATTACGTATGCCAGAAGTAAGAATTATTTTTATGTGGGAAGAGGAAGCGGTGCGAATAGTATGGTTGCATATCTGATGAATATTACGGATGTAGATCCTATTGATCTTGATTTGTATTTTGAACGTTTCATCAATCCGTATCGTACCAGTCCGCCTGACTTTGATCTTGATTTTTCGTGGAAGGACAGAGATGATGTGATTGATTATATATTCCATCGCTCTCCGTTTGGAAAAGATAATGTGGCTTTGCTGGCAACGTACAGTACGTTAAAAGAAAATGCCGTTACACGGGAGCTGGGCAAGGTGTTTGGTTTGCCTAAAGAAGAAATTGATGCATTGACGGATGATGATCTTCCTCCGGGAAAAACAGACGCCATCTATAAACTGATTTATCGTTATGCCAAAATACTATATAGTGTTCCTTCGCATTTAAGTATTCATGCCGGTGGTATTTTGATTTCAGAAAAAGCAATTCATTATTATACGGCAACCATCATTCCTCCCAAAGGATTTCCACTCACGCAATTCAGTATGCTGGAAGCGGAGGATGTAGGTTTGTATAAATTTGATATTCTCAGTCAGCGGGGATTAGGTAAGATAAAAGACTGTGTGGAAATAGTGAAGTATAACAGGAACGAAGATGTTGATGCACATGATATCAAACGCTTTAAAAATGATGAGCGGATACGTCATAATTTGAAAACAGCCAACCTCATGGGATGTTTTTATGTAGAGTCGCCGGCTATGCGTATGTTGCTGATGAAGTTGCGGGCTTCTACCTATCTTGATTTAGTAGCAGCCAGCTCCATTATACGTCCGGGAGTAGCGCAATCGGGAATGATGAAAGAATATATATTGCGTTTTCATGATCCGTCGCGCAGAGAATATATACATCCGTTAATGAAAGAGCTGATGGCAGAAACGTATGGTGTGATGGTATATCAGGAAGATGTAATTAAAGTAGCGCATTACTTTGCAGGACTTTCGTTATCAGAAGCGGATATGTTACGCAGGGGAATGAGTGGTAAATACCGGGCACGGGCAGAGTTTACCAAGGTAGAGAAAAAGTTTTTCGATAACTGCAAGGCGAAAGGATATCCTGATGCCATTACCAAAGAAGTGTGGCGGCAGATTGAAAGCTTTGCAGGATATGCATTTTCAAAAGGTCATAGTGCATCGTATGCGGTGGAGAGTTATCAGTGTATGTTTTTAAAGACGTACTATCCATTAGAATTTATGGTAAGTGTAATTAATAATGATGGTGGTTTTTATTCGAAAGAGTTTTATGTGCATGAAGCGCGCATGTGTGGTGCTGCAATACATGCTCCTGACATCAACAGCAGTAATTTCCTTACCACCATTTATGGAAAAGATATATATATAGGATGGCATATGGTGGCAGAGCTGGAGCACACTGCTATTGATGCCCTGCTGGAAGAACGGCAACGTAACGGACACTACACCTCCCTGGAAAACTTTATGACCAGAGTTGCCATTTCGGTAGAACAGTTGCGCATACTGATAAGAAGCAATGCCTTTCGTTTTACCGGCCGCACAAAAAAGCAATTGTTGTGGGATATACATATGGTGGTAGGAAGTGAGAAAAAAACCGAAGTGCATCACGATCTCTTTGAAGTAGAACGGCCCTCGTATAAGTTGCCTGATTTATATTCCGGTAAATACGATGATGCTTTTGATGAGATTGAACTGTTTGGCTTTCCACTATGTTCTCCCTTTGAATTATTAAAAGAACCCATGCAACCCGAACCTGTTGCTGATGAGTTAAAAAATCTGGTGGGAAAAATAATTTCCATCACCGGTTATCTGGTAACGCGTAAATGGACACGCACCAAACGGGGAGAAGAAATGAGTTTCGGCACCTTCCTCGATATTAACGGACGATTTTTTGATACTACACATTTTCCACAGGTGTTACAAAAGTATCCGTTCAGAGGAAGAAGAGTGTGTTATCATGTTACCGGAAAAGTAGTAGATGATTTCGGTTTTTTTAGCATTGATGTAACAAAGATGGAAATGCTGGAGATGGTAGTGAGAATATAGCAATTCGTTTTTCTTTGCGCTTCCTCAATGTACTTTGTCGTAAAGATTGAATCATTTTGGTACTATTCAGCTTCGATCATTTAACCGCGGAGGGCGCGAAGTGAAGGCGCAGAGAAGGCGCAGAGGAAATAAATAAATTCTACTACCTTTAGCTCCTATCTTTTCACACAGCACACAGCACACAGCACACAGCACACAGCACACAGCACACAGCACACAGCACACAGCACTCA
>JANOBN010000455.1:0-4529 GCA_031411675.1 Bacteroidota bacterium
GAAAACCGAAGCCAACCGGAATACACACTTGAGTTAATTTATATTTTTTCCTTGCCGGAGACACGCCCTGACCTTCTGTTCCCAAGGGCTGAAGTGCAACCCACTGATCACCTAGTTTACCTTTAGGATTAAAGTGAAAAATTCCAATTCCGGCAAAAGCGTAGGCAGAAACTTCATACGATGAACTTTTCTTGATGCCTCTTAAACGATACAAGCCGCCTTCTTTTTGGCTTAACAGAGATGCTTCAAAATTGCAGTTTACTTCAAAAATGGGCGATCGGAAGTTTAAATTTCTGTTTTTGCGGAATGGCTCCTCCGTGAGTTTATCATCCCCTGTAACGGTTGCCCAGGTTGCATGAGAATGTAATGCAAGAAATGGGGTGATTTTATACCTGAATCCTACAACTAATGCTTGTCGCGTTGCACTGAACTCCAGATCTTTAAATCCGTTAGTACCGATTTGATTAGCACCACCTAATTCACCTAGGAAATTACTTGCCCCGATTCCGCCGCTCCATTCAAAACGATATGCTTTCCAACGAGCCTTAACACGCTGAGCCTCAGTTATTGAGGGTAATACTATTAATAACGTAAGGATAACTAGGTAGTGTTTTTTCATACTTCTGGTTGATAGCCTTGGGAACAAAGATAAAATTTTCAAGTATTAAATTGCAAAATGGGTAATTTTTAAGCAAACAATTTTAATTACGGCTGTCAAGTCCCCATTTCAACTTGGTTCGTAGTGTTTTAAGGAAGTTGTCGTTATCGATCCGAACCAGATTCATTGTAAAATCCTCCTTACGCACGGCAAGTTGGATGCTGGAATCTATCGTTACCGAGCGGGAGTCAAGAGAAGCAAGAAAATACTGACTTCTGCCTTCTACCTCTAAGGAAATAACATGTTTGTCAGAAACCACAATTGGCCTTACGTTTAAATTATGAGGAGCAATAGGTGTCAAAACAAAATTCTCACTATGAGGAACAATAATAGGACCTCCACAGCTAAGCGAATACCCTGTTGATCCGGTCGGGGTAGAGATTATTAAACCGTCAGCCCAATACGAATTAAGGTATTCTCCATTCAGATAAGTATTGATGATAATCATAGATGAGCTGTCCTTTTTATGAATGGTAAGCTCATTGAGTGCGTAATTAACTTCGCCAAATAGCAATTTGTTGGATTCCAACCGAAGCAGACTTCTTTTATCTAATGAATATTGGCCTCTTACAATATGCTCAATAGCATCAGTTATTTGCTCTTTAGATATACTCGATAAAAAACCAAGTCTGCCAATATTAATTCCCAATACCGGTATTTCAGAATTCTGAACTAATGCAAGTGTATCTAATATAGTACCATCACCGCCAATGCTAAATAAAAATTCTACAGATCCTCTGATTTCTGCGCCTGAACTAAACAATTCATAACGACTGGAAGCAGGAAATAATCCCTTTACCTGATTAAAAAATGGCTGATAGACAATTGGAGTACACCCTGCTTTAAGCAGCTCAGCAAATAGAACTTCTACATAAGGAAGGCTAACTGGGTCAACATGGCGGGCATAAATAGCAATTCTCATATAGTTTGTTATCAAGTGTAAATATATACTATTAAAAAGGTGCGGCAAAATTCAGAAAGAAACCATGTTCTCCCAAATGATTAAATGAATATTCGAAACGAAAAACAAGATCGTAATAAGTAACGTAATCAATTCCTGCTCCATATCCTGCCAGCCAATGGTTACTTAATGGGTTTCCCTCGCTAAATTGCCTGTCACGAACATATCCTGCGTCTGCAGCAAGAGAAAAATAGATGGTGCTTGGTACCTTGTTGAATTTCTCTGAACGGAAAAAGGGAATGATATATATATGAGTAGGGAAAATTGTATATTTAATAAGTGTTGATCTGGCAATAAAAAAATTATTGCCATTGATAACATAATATTCATAACCTCTTACTGCATCTGTACCATAACCAAGTGCACGCATATTAATAAAAGGTGACAGAGATGTACCCGAAATTTTGCCCTTAATCGAAATGGATGAATTCCATCGTGGAGACCATTGATGATAAATGCTTAGCTGAGATGCCAGTGCAAGTAATTCCGGCTCGTTTTTTAAAAAGCCAAGGCCTGTTTTTGCAACTTCAAAATCAAATAGGTATCCCTTTAGCGGATATGGTTTATAGTCGCGTTTATCATGACGATATGACCAACCAATACTTAATTGTTGTTGCATCGGGGCCTTGTTTATAAAATATCCTTCGTTCAATGTTACTACAGTGTCTATTACATTTATTCGTCGGTAGTCTGCAGTAAAAGAGTAAAAATCATATATACCTGAACGTCGAGTTATTCTTCCATAAGCAGTCCAGTCTTTTCTGATAAACTGATTTGGATCTTTATAAAAAACCAGCTTATTGCCCTCAGTTTTATAAGCTATTTCACGGTTTCTTGTATAGAATGCACCAAATGCCACTCCCAGATTCTGCTGTTTATTTATATAAGGAATATTATAAAATACCCCTAGTCTTTGAGAGTAACCAAGTCTTACTTGAAATTTCAGAGATTCGCTTCTTCCTCGAAAGTTTTCACGCGTCAGATATAAGCCATAATTGGTTCGGGTAAAATCACGAGTTAGCCACCATTCGTTAAAATTTCTGTCAACAACTTCAAAAAACGGGAATGGCCACAAGTACCATCTTTCCGAAAGGCTAATATGAACATCTGATTTTCCTGCCTGGTCAGAATATCTGTTTATTTCAACAAAATTAAACAAACCGGTGTTAAGTAGATTCTCTTTACTTCTTGCGATTGCATTTTCTAAAATAACTGATGGAAGTGTATCACCGGTATGAAATATAAGCTCTCTTTCAACAATATGTAACTTGGTGGTTTTATTACCGGTTACTATGATCCTGTTAACAATATAATTGACTTCTGATAAACTGTCCTGTTGAGAAAAAGCCGGTGCAGAGAATAAGCACAAAAAAGCGAGAGTATATAACTGAATGACTGTCAGCCACAGTTCTTTTTTCATTGATGATTAACCGATACTTAGGTAGTTCATTAATGATTCGTATCTGTTTTTAACATCATCACCAAATTCACTTTGAAAATAGGAAGCAGTAACATGGTAATTGTACCGATAAAACGCTGATAGAATTCGTGAAATATCAACTTTATCAATCTTTAATGTGAGCTCAATAAGTTGTGGATCGCCGGTAGCAGTTACACTCGTACTTAAAATATGTGCTCCGTCTGATTCAATAATCTGCGCAATTTGTGTCATGCTGAAATCCGTAAAACGCAATTCTATTATTATAATTCCGCCGGGCATATAAACCGATTTACTTTCTGCAAAATATTCTACAAGATCATTGATAGTGATAAGTCCTTCGTACTCCTGATTATCTTTTAAAACAGGAATAATATCACATTTGTGAAGTGAAGCGAATTTTACTACATCATAAACATGCTGATTGCTATAAACGAAGATTCGTGATAGAGGGGTTTCCTCAGCTTGAAGAAGTGTCGCAGGAACACTATTTTCTAAGAGGTCACTTTGTTTAATCAAACCAATGAAATTTTTGCCATTTATAACAGGCAAGCAATTAATATGAAACTCATCCATCCATAACAAAGCTCTCTGACATGTATCAGTTGGCTTTAGTGGAGGAATAGTGTCTTTTATGAGTTTTCCTGCGAACATTTGTATTTATACGTTACTTTTTATGCCCGGTTTCAGGCTTAATATTTTGGCAAACATACTATTTTGAATGAATGTTGAGGTAAATGTGATTACAGATGATTGTTTTTTCAATTTCAATATTCATTTCAATACTGCACTTTTGCATACTTATAAAATAACGTACCAGTCTATCTTAATTGTATGAATCCTTCACAAACAATTGCAAAATTTTGACAAAGCTCAGTGTTAATATTAACAAAATTGCCACTCTTCGTAATGCCAGAGGGGGTAATGTGCCTGATTTATTGAAATTAACATCTTACATTGAAGAGGCTGGTGTTGAGGGTATTACAGTACACCCCAGACCTGATGAACGACATATTAAATATTCGGATGTTTTCGCATTAAAGAATGTGGTTAAAGCAGAGTTTAATATTGAGGGCTACCCATCTCCCACGTTTTTAAAACTTATTGAAGAAGTAAGGCCTGATCAGGTAACTTTGGTACCCGACCCTCCGGATGTATTAACAAGTAATGCCGGCTGGAACACTCACCGCTTCAAGGCTTTTCTTACAGATGTAACACAGCATTTAAAAAGTCTTGGCTGTCGGGTTTCTTTGTTCATTGATCCTGATCCTCAAATGATTGAGTTTGCATCAGAAACAGGAACCAATAGAGTAGAACTCTACACAGAAGCCTATGCAAGTGTTTATACTCTGGACCCTCATAAAGCAATTACCCCATATCTGGAAGCTGCTAATGTTGCCATCGGATGTGGATTACAATTGAATGCCGGACATGATCTTAACCTCGCGAATCTTGCCTTTTTTGCCAGAATG
>JANOBN010000456.1:0-9946 GCA_031411675.1 Bacteroidota bacterium
AGATGGGTTGATTAGCAGATTAGTTGATTAGCAGATTGGTTGATTAGCAGATTAGCAGATTGGTTGATTAGCAGATTAGCAGATGGGTTGATTAGCAGATTAGCAGATGGGTTGATTAGCAGATTATGTGAGTGTATATTAATATTGACACGAACTTCCTCTTCCATTAAACAACATCATGGTCATTTCAATCAATTAAGCTTTGTTAAATTCAATTTTTTCAGGATGGAAGTCTTAGAGAAAGTCACAATACATTTCCAACAATTATCAAATCAGCTAATCTGCTAATCTGCTAATCCTTTAATTTCGCCGCCTCATGAAATTCAAACTTTTACATAAAGATGAACACTCAAAGGCGCGCGCCGGAGAAGTAACTACAGAGCATGGAGTGATAGAAACCCCGATTTTTATGCCGGTGGGTACTGCCGGAACGGTGAAAAGTGTGCATCAGAGAGAACTTGCTGAAGACATCAAAGCACAAATTATTCTGGGTAATACCTATCATTTGTTTCTTCGTCCGGGCACGGGTTTACTTGAAAAGGCAGGTGGCCTGCATCGTTTTATGGGTTGGAAAGGTCCTATTTTAACTGACAGCGGTGGATTTCAGGTTTTTTCACTGGCTGATATTCGCAAAATAAAAGAAGAAGGTGTTGAGTTTGCTTCTCATATTGATGGTTCACGACATTTTTTTACGCCGGAACGTGCTATTGACATACAACGAAGCATTGGTGGTGACATCATAATGGCTTTTGATGAATGTACACCTTATCCTTGTGAATATAAACTGGCTAAAAAAAGTATGGAGCTTACCCATCGCTGGCTGAAAAGATGTTGTGAGCATTTTGATAGTGTTCCTCCATTGTACGATTATCAGCAAACATTATTTCCCATAGTTCAGGGAAGCACGTTTAAAGATCTTCGGATGCAAAGTGCAGAATATATAGTAAGCATGAACCGCGAAGGCAATGCTATCGGTGGATTGTCAGTTGGAGAACCTATTGAAGATATGTATGAAATTACCGATCAGCTTACAGAAATACTGCCTGCCGACAAACCGCGTTATCTGATGGGTGTTGGTACACCGGCCAATATTCTGGAGAGTATTGGTTTAGGAATTGATATGTTTGATTGCGTTATGCCCACACGAAATGCCCGCAATGGAATGTTGTTCACCAGAAATGGAATCATCAACATCAGAAATGAAAAGTGGAAGGAAGATCTTTCTCCGGTGGATGCAGAGAGTGATTGCTTTGCTTCCAATAGTTATTCGAAAGCTTACCTTCGTCATCTGGTAATATCAAAAGAGATACTGGGAGCACAGATTGCAACACTTCATAATCTCTCCTTCTATTTGTGGTTGGTAAAAGAAGCCAGAAAACAAATTATGGAAGGAAGTTTTGTGAAATGGAAAACAACAATGGTGGAAAATGTCAGCAGAAGACTTTAGTTGATTTTCACATATGATGACAATTACACAAACCAAAAGATGAAATTAAAAATACTCGATGTATATATTGTAAGAAAGTTTCTAGGGACTTTCTTCTTTGCATTGGGGTTAATCATTCTTATTGCAATTGTATTTGATATTTCGGAAAAGATAGATGACTTTCTGGAAAAAGACGCTCCCATTAAAGCAATTGTATTTGACTATTACCTGAATTTCATTCCTTATTTCGGGAATTTATTCAGTCCATTATTTGTTTTTATTTCTGTTATATTTTTCACTTCCCGCATGGCAGGCAACACAGAGATTGTAGCCATATTAGCAAGTGGCATCAGCTTTAAACGATTTTTATTGCCCTATATGATTGCTGCTACCGTACTTGCAGGCATATCATTATATCTCAATAACTCTATTTTACCACATGCCAATGTAAAGCGCACCAACTTCGAATTAAAATATATCAAAAATCCGTTTATATATAAAAACAGAAATGTACATCGTCAGATTAGCCCCGGACAATATATTTATTTTGAAAGTTATAATAATTTTGAGAATATAGGTTATCAGTTTTCCTATGAAAAATTCGGGAATGGAAAAATGAATTATAAACTTCTGTCAGACCGTATTTTCTGGGACAGCACTAAAACTAGATGGACGGTTGAAAATTATTTTATACGCACCATTGATAGTCTGGATGAAAAAATAAAGTACGGTTACCGTTTTGATACCACATTTGCTTTTACCCCTGCCGATTTTAACCGACGTGCAAACTATGCAGTAGAAACAATGGATTACAGTGAACTAAATACCTTTATAAAAGAGGAGCAAATGCGAGGTTCAGAGGAAGTAGTGTTTTATCAGATTGAAAAATACAAACGCTTCTCCTACCCTTTTGCCACATTTATACTCACTTTAATTGGAGTAGCATTATCCAGCCAGAAAGTGCGCGGTGGAATAGGTGTTCAACTTGGTATAGGAATTTTGTTAAGCTTTACCTATATCATGTTCATGCAAATAACCACCACCTTTGCTACTAACGGAAATGTACCCGCAATTATCGCAGTGTGGATACCCAATATGGTTTTTGCTTTAGTGGCGGTTTTTGTTGTGAGAAGGCGGGTGATGCAGTGAAGTTAATAGTTAAAAGTTAAAAGTTAATAGTTAAAAGTTAAAAGTTAATTGAAAATCGTTAAATCATATTTTATAACTAAATAACTAAATATCTAAATAACTCAATAACGAATAATGAACAAGGAATATTGAATAATGAAGTATTGAATAACTCAATAGCCAATAACTCAATAACCCAATAACTAAATAACTCAATAACGAATAATGAACAAGGAATATTAAATAATGAAGTATTGAATAACTCAATAGCCAATAACCCAATAACTCAATAACGAATAATGAACAAGGAATATTGAATAATGAAGTATTGAATAACTCAATAGCCAATAACTCAATAACTCAATAACGAATAATGAACAAGGAATATTGAATAATGAAGTATTGAATAACTCAATAACTCAATAACCCAATAACCCAATAACTAAATAACCCAATAACTTAATAACCCAATAACTTAATAACCCAATAACTCAATTACCAAGTCACTTCGTCACCCGATTATAAAGCGTATCCCGCTCCACAGCCACCCTACCCGATTGCTCAATTAACTGAATCAGCTGCTCTGTTGTTAAAACAGGAATCTGCTCTTCCGATCCTGCCATGGAATAAATTTTTGTGCTGTCATCAATCGTTCCGTCAAGATCATCTACTCCAAAAGACTGAGACACTTGTGCTGTTGTTCTGCCAATCATAGGCCAGTAAGCTTTTATATGATCGAAGTTATCCATATATATTCTGGATACTGCATAATTGCGTAAATCTTCTACCATAGTTACTTCCGGTACATTACTCATTTCATTATCATGATTACGGAATTTTAATGGAATGAAGGTGTTGAATCCACCCGTTTTATCCTGTAATCTTCTCAACCGTTCCATATGATCAATCCGATGTTTGTAGGATTCAATATGTCCGTATAACATGGTTGCATTGCTCTTCATACCTAATGAATGTGCTGTTTCATGGATGTTCAACCAGGTTTCGGAAGAACATTTATCCCCTGCTATTTCCAGTCGTAATGCTTCATCAAAAATTTCCGCACCACCACCGGGAAGTGAATCCAGTCCGCATGATTTTAAATAAGTTAATCCTTCTTTTGCATCCATCTTTGCTTTGCGAAACATATAATCCAGTTCCACAGAAGTAAATCCTTTTATGTGAAGGTCTGGACGATGTGCTTTAATCTGCTTCAGTAACTCGCCGAAGAATTCAATATCCATTTTAGGATGTACACCGCCAACAATATGAACTTCCGTTATAGGTTGTCCGTCGTATGCTTTAACACGATCGAGCATTTGTTCAATACTTAATTCCCATCCGTCTTCGCGGTTCTTATACAAACGGCTGTATGAACAAAATTTACAGGCAAAAACGCAGATATTGGTAGGTTCAATATGAAAGTTGCGATTGAAGTAAGTGTTCTGTCCATTCTTTCGCTCGCGAACTGTATTAGCTAAAACACCTAACTCACCGGTGGATGCATGATCATATAACCATTGTGCTTCGTCAGGAGTAATCCGTATTGCTTTTTCTACTTTCTCAGCAATTTTTTTTAACTCCGGAGCAACAGCATCTGTTTTTATATATTCGTTTAGTATTGACATTTTTTGTAGCTTATTTAATAATTATTAAAAGCGAAAAAACATTTATTATAATTGATTTTATTATTCACACCCACCCGCACTTCCACTTTCATCCGGCATAAATAAAATGGAAGCAGACCGTGATTCATCTTCTGATGCCAGTTGAACGAAATAAATTCCGCGTGTTAAATTTATGGTTGGCACAGAGAATAAATCTCCGGGATTGCTCGTTGATTCTGTTTCGTAAACGGTTTGTCCAAGCAAGTTAACAAGACGTATTTTTAATTTTACTGATTTCACAAAATTAGACTTCACACAAAAAGAAGTGCCGGTAACAGGATTTGGATAAATTACCGGATCACCATCTGCACAGCCATTGGTATTATCGTTTTTAGAAAAGAAGCTGCGTGTTGCATAATTATTTACGGTATTACTGTCGGATTCATAGATGCGCACCTCCAAAATATTCTGTCCGTTGCTGCCGGAAATTTGTGGCAATGTAATCAGACGCTCTTGTCCTGCACTCAAGGAATCATTAAACTCAATAGTCCTGATATTGCCTTCATACATACCATAGACTAAATGATAGCTACTAATTAATGAGGCTCCACGGTTTTTTACTTTTACTACCGGCACAAAACAACGATCTGCTGATTCACGAACAGGATTAATTATTTCTTCTATTGATAAATCAAATGATCTTTGTTGTGCTTCACTTCCTCCGTTTGATAAAAACAAACTGCTGCGATAATCATTGATAGCTGTATCCATTCGTGCAATTTGTCCCGGCGTAAAAAACTGCATGAATTTATCATCGGAATAATCCATGTAATTCATAAACATCACACCGTCACCACTGCTGGTGCAATTATCATACTTCGGATATTTAGGACAACATAAATTTGCATCAGCCTGTAATGGAGTATCGCCAACCTGATCATCTATACTGCAATCAGGTGTATCACCCCAAATGTGAATCAACGAAAACCAATGGCCCACTTCATGCGTTCCGGAACGTCCAAAGTCATATCTCTTGCTTAAAGTCCCCGTTCTTCCAAAAGCGTTATAATGAATAACAATGCCATCTTCTTCAGCCATACCACCGGGAAAAGAAGCAAAACCTAATACCCCGTTTTGTAAATTACACACCCAAATATTGAGATATGAGTCATTTGGCCAGGCATCTGTACCGCCTGATGCAGTATATTTAATAGAATTATCATTGTATTGAAAAGAAGTAATGGGTGTTTGGCGACGTGTAATTCCATTGGTATTGGTATTGGAAGGTATACGTTGCGCCAGTCGAAAACGAATTTTACTATCCGTTATCAAAGGCTTCCAGCTTTCCGGCACTTCAGCGGCAGTGCCATTTGTACCGGCATAATCTTCATTAAGTACATCAATCTGCGACTGAATCTGATTATCACTTACATTCTCTTCGGCCGTATTGTATAACACATGAACTACAACAGGAATCCATAAAGTATCGGCGGTCGCAGTTGATAGTATTCTGCCGGAAGTATTCGGTATTTTACTTATTGGTAAAGTTTTAACAACACCGATTTCATCAACAGAGCTGGTTCCACAGCGGTGCTGTGCCTGAGTGATGGTTAAGGAAAAGAACAAGAGGGCTGCTGCCAGGGTGGTTTTATAGAGGAACATCTTCGATTTTAGAAGGGTCAAATTTAAGGAATTTTTTCGGGTGAGTTAAGGGTAATATATAATTTATAGGCATGTTTTCCGTTAAAATATGCAAGTCAATAAATCAGTAAACTGTAAAAAAGGGAAGAACTTGCATAAAACGACGTCTGCTTTACTTTTTTTTTGTGGATGGAGGCTTTAACTTTGCTAAACAACAAAACCAAAAAATTATGAGTACTACCCGCATCCTGCTCGTTGAAGATGAACAAAGTCTCGCCGACACTATTAAGCTGAATCTGGAACTGGAAGGCCATAAAGTGGTGACTGCCAATGACGGTAAAAAGGCCCTTAAAGCTTTTAAAACAGAACGCTTTAATCTGGTAATATTGGATGTAATGCTTCCTGAAATGGATGGATTTACGGTTTGTGAAGCCATTCGTTTGGAAAATACGGAGGTGCCTATATTAATGCTAACAGCAAAAAACTCCTCCAACGACAGAGTAAATGGTCTTCGAAAGGGTGCTGATGATTATCTTACCAAGCCTTTTAACCTTGAGGAGTTACTCCTTCGCATACAGAATCTGCTGAAAAGAGTAAATCGCAATGGAGAAAGCAAACAGGTTCCGGTGAGTTTGTATCAATTGGGTGAGAACAATATTAACTTTTCAGAAATGACTGTTGCTTTGAATGATGGAAATAAAATCAATCTTACCAAGAAAGAAAATTTATTGCTAAAGCTTTTAATTGAAAGGAAGAATGAAGTAGTATCCAGAGAACATATTCTGGAGACTGTATGGGGATATGATATCTATCCTTCCACTCGCACTATCGATAATTTTATTGTAACATTTCGTAAATATTTCGAGCCGGATCCATCCAATCCTAAACATTTTCACTCAGTAAGAGGTGTTGGCTATCGTTTTATAGAATAATTATTCCACTTTTTTACTGTAAGGTTTCTTGCCATTTTCCCGGCTTTACACAGGGTTAAGGAAGTAAGTTTGTTTTTCCTGTTCTATCGATAATATGTTTTACTGTTAATGGTAATCATAGTATTGAATAAACTGCATTGTAAACACACCAACTTCAACTATACATGAGGAAAAACTACCTATTAATAGCCGCTTTGTTGCTAAGTATTTCTGTTTCTGCTCAGCAATATCATCGTTGCTCCGCTATGGAAGTTAAAGCAGCCGAAGAACAAGCAAATCCCGGATTAAAAACCATACGCGAAAACATAGAACGCGATGTTCAAAAATGGATTTCATCGGGAAATAAAACGACAGCAGTTATCACGATTCCTGTTGTTGTACATGTTCTCTATAACACTTCTGCACAAAATATTTCCGATGCCAAAGTTCAGGCTCAAATCAATCAGTTGAATCTTGATTTTGCACGAATGAATTCTGATGCTTCCAATACTCCATCAGCATTTACCGGTGCCGCCGCAAATACACAAATTCAGTTTTGCCTGGCACAGCGTGATCCGAATGGAGGCCCTACAAACGGTATCATACATAAACAAACAACTGTTACGAGCTTTTCATCCAACGATTATGTAAAATACAATGCCAATGGAGGAGATAACGCCTGGCCTTCGTCCGGCTACTTAAATATATGGTCCTGTAATTTAGGCGGAGGATTGCTGGGGTATGCGCAATTTCCGGGAGGTGCTGCAGCAACTGATGGTGTGGTATTGTTGTATTCTTCTATTGGAAGTATGTTAAGTCCGGGCACAGCTACTCCTTATCATCTTGGCAGAACTGCCACACATGAAGTGGGTCATTGGTTAGGCTTATATCATATCTGGGGTGATGATGGTACTGCATGTACCGGTACTGATCAGATAACAGATACTCCGAATCAAGCTGGAAATAATTTTGGTTGCCCTTCATTTCCCAAAGTATCGTGCGGTAACGGTCCGAACGGAGATATGTTTATGAATTACATGGATTATACTGACGATGGTTGCATGAACCTATTTACAACAGGACAAACATCCAGAATAACTGCCACTATGAATGGTGCCCGTGCCTCCTTGCAAACATCGCTTGGATGTACACCTCCTTCAACAGCATGTGGAACGCCTTCGGGTTTAGTATCTTCTTTAATAACCACAACAGGGGCTACCTTATCGTGGATTGCTACAAGCAATGCAACATCTTATAATGTACAATACAGAGTTTCGGGAACCACAAACTGGACCACAATAACATCAACAACTAACTCTAAAGCGTTAACAGGTTTGGTATCTTCCACCTTATATCAATATCAGATTCAGGCAGTATGCAGCAGTGGAAACAGTACCTATTCTGCAATTGCCTCCTTTACTACCGCAACTGCCAATTGCACCGATATATATGAGCAGAACAACACAAGAAATACATCTAAAGTGGTTGCAACGAATACCTATATCAATGCGTTGGTTACCCCGATTTATGATAATGATTATTTTAAAGTAACTACCGTTTCCGGAGCAACGAATCTTAAAGTTACTTTAGATCAATTACCACTCGATTATGATGTGAAATTATATAATCAATCAGGAACACAACTTGCAGTGTCGCAAAATGCAGGAGCAACTGCGGAAACGATAATTCGTAACTCTACAACTGCAGGCATTTATTACATCAGAGTTTACGGGCATAGCGGTGCAAATAGTGCAACAGCCTGTTATCGCTTAATAGCTAATGTAAGCGGCTCCGTATTCCGGGAATCCGGCATTAGTGAACAACCTGAACATAGTGCCAAAGAAGGCAGTCTGGAACCGGTAGAAGGAATTGACGGTTTGACTTTATTCCCAAATCCGGCAAATGAGACCATTACCTTATCCTACTTCACCACTTCTTCTGCTATAGCTTCGGTGGAAATTATTGATATGATCGGTAAAACAGTCTTTAATACCAATATACATTCTGAAGAAGGATTTAATAAGAGTGAATTGTCACTGGAATCATTAAAAAGTGGTATTTACTTCGTAAAAATGAATGACAGCGGCAGTTCTGTTGTAAAGAAGTTCATTGTTAAAAAATAAGTTTCACATTCTCTTGTAGAAAAGGCGCTAATGATCAGCGCCTTTTTTATTTTTGGAGAATTGATGAATATACCCTTCCTCGAACACATTTACAGAAATTATGAAACAACGGATGTTTCCCGACATTGTTTCGTTTTTCCCACAAGAAGGGCTGGCTATGTTTTTCGCGAGCAGTTTGTAAAACATCATCAAAATGTAGTCTGGTTACCGGAAATTTTGGGTATACGTGATTTTATTCTAAAAACAAACACATTACCTGTTGCCGATGATATTGTTCTATTGCTGAAGCTCTATACTATTCTTAAGCAGCATGGCATGAATGAAACCATGGAGAAATTTATGCCGTGGGGACAAATACTGTTAAATGATTTTAATGAAATTGATCAGCATCTTGTGAATGCTGCTCAGATTTACCGGCAGTCGTATGAAGAGCGGGAGATTGACCAGGCATTTGCACTGGAGCCGGAGGAATTACAGGAAATAACAGGATTCTGGAATTTATTTTCGAAGATGCCCCTTTCCACTTTGCAGGAAAATTTTCTTGCCAGTTGGAAAATGTTGCCGGAAGTATATGCCGCATTCAATGCTTCACTATTAAAAGAACAAATCACCTATGAAGGAAGGGCTTATAAAACAGTAGCAGATGCCATTGTAAATAAAACGGTTGCATTGCCGTGGAAGAAAATTGTTTTCTGCGGATTTTATGCATTATCAAATGCAGAGCAAGTGATCATTGAAGCATTGCAGGAACAAGGCATTGCAGAAATTTATTGGGATGTAGATGATTACTATTATGAAAATAAAAATCATGAAGCCGGCTTGTACCTTCGAAGAAATCCATTGTTAAATCCGGAGTTCTCTTGGAAAGAAAGTTACTTTCAAAACATTCCTAAAGATATATATATCACAGGCATCCCTTTACAAACCGGACAGGTAAAATGGGTGTCGGATTTGCTGAATGAAAAGCTAAAAGATCCAGCTTTTAATCCGGAAAAATGCGTCATAGTATTGCCTGATGAAAAAATGCTTCCGGCTCTGCTCTATTCCCTTCCGGAAGAACTAAAAGCCATCAACGTGACCATGGGTTACCCTGCAAAAAACAGTATTGCAGCC
>JANOBN010000457.1:0-3599 GCA_031411675.1 Bacteroidota bacterium
TAATGGAGCAAGGTGTAAAAACATCCTGTTTCCTTCCAGCTTCGGTAATAACTCCACCTTTCCGAATTCTTCCAGTGCTTGTGCAAATTTCAGGAGGATGATTTCTCCTTTCTCTTTGTAAGCAATCGATCTTCCTTTGAAATGCACATAAGCTTTCACTTTTGCACCTTCTTCCAGAAACTTCATGGCGTGCTTTACTTTGAAGTTGAAATCATGCTCATCTGTATTAGGTCCGAAACGAATTTCTTTTAATACCTGCTTTGCAGATTTTGCCTTCGTTTCCTTTTCTTTCTTCTTCTTCTCGTATAAGAACTTCTGATAATCAACTATTCTACAAACCGGAGGTTCGGCATTCGGTGCAATTTCAACAAGGTCGAGACCTATTTCTTTCGCCTTTGCCAGAGCCTCTGCTATTGATACTACTCCCGGATCTTCGCCATCAACCACCAATCGGACATGGGTAGCTGTAATAAGCTCATTAATCTTATGCTCCGCTTCTTTTTTTCGGAAGAAGCGTGGGTTACCTCTGTTAAAACCCGGACGACTGCCTCCCGGGGGTCTGTTTCCGCTGGGAGGACGATAACCTCCCGGACGTGGTGTAAAAGCTGCTATATTGCCTCCTTGTTTTTTTATGTTTAACTACCGGATTCTGCTTTTTCAGGCAGAAGTACCCAGCATTTCTTTAATTTCATTTTTTACCAGAGCAATAAAATCCGTTACCGGAATGGTACCCTGATCACCCTGACCATGCTTACGAACAGCCACCTGGTCTTCTGTTGCCTCTTTCTCTCCTACAATGAGCATGTAAGGAATTTTCTTCATCTCATTATCCCTGATCTTTTTACCGATCTTTTCGTCTCTGTCGTCAACGAGGCCGCGAATATCGGAAATATTCAGCAACTGTAAAACTTTTTTTGCATAGTCGTTGTACTTCTCGCTGATAGGCAGAATAGCCACCTGATTCGGGGATAACCAGAGCGGAAAATTACCCGCATAATGCTCAATCAGGAAGCCGATAAACCGTTCATGGGTTCCCAATGGTGCCCGGTGGATGCAAATCGGCGTTTCTAATTCATTATTTGCATTGCGGAAAGCTAGTCCGAAACGGGCAGGAACAGCAAAATCTACCTGATTGGTAGCCAGGGTAAACTCCCTTCCAATGGCACTCCAAACCTGTACATCAATCTTAGGACCGTAAAACGCACCCTCATCCGGCACTTCAATGTAAGGTATTTTAGAGTCGATAAGCACATTTCTTACCATGTCCTCTGTCTTCAGCCATAGCTCTGAATTATCCACATATTTCTTACCCAATTTTGCCGGGTCATGAGTGGAGAAACGCATTACATATTTATCAATTCCGAAGATTTTGAAATACTTCAGATACATGTCATTTACCGCTCTGAATTCATCAGCAAATTGCTCTCTGGTACAGTAAATATGAGCATCATTCATTTGCAGGCAACGCACTCGCATCAAGCCAAATAATTCACCACTTTGCTCATACCGGTAACAAGTGCCATATTCTGCTAAACGGATAGGTAGTTCTTTATAGCTTGGGTTTAATTCCTTGAAAATTTTATGATGATGAGGGCAATTCATCGCCTTGAGATAGTACTTTTCTCCCTCTAAAATCATGGGTGGATACATACTCTCTGCATAATAAGGAAGATGCCCGCTGGTGAGGTACATGCTTTCTTTGGCGATATGAGGAGTTCTCACTCTTTTATAGCCTGCTGCTTGCTCCGTAGTTTTTGCCAGATGTTCCAGTTCTTCAATAATTACGGCTCCATTGGGCATCCAAAGCGGAAGACCCGGACCTACATCATCATCAAAAGTGAATATTTCCAGTTCCTTGCCAATCTTACGGTGGTCGCGTTTTTTAGCTTCCTCCAGCATAACGAGATATTCATCCAACAAACTCTTCTTCGGGAAGGTGATACCGTAAATACGGGTCAATTGCTTGTTTTTCTCATCTCCCCTCCAGTATGCACCTGCAATATTGGTCAGTTTGATGGCTTTGATGTGCCCTGTATCGGGAATATGCGGTCCACGGCATAAATCCGTAAAATCGCCCTGACTGTAAAAAGTAATTTGCCCGTCTTCCAGGTCTTTCAACAGATCCAGCTTATAAGGATCCTGTTTCTCCTCGAAGAATTTAATGGCATCTGCTTTTCCTACTTCTTTACGCTCATAACGGTTGGCTTTCTTGGCGAGTTCCGTCATTTTATCCTCTATCTTTTTAAAATCTTCAGGAGTAATTTTATGTTCTCCCAGATCCACATCATAATAAAAACCATTATCCACAGGAGGGCCAATACCGAATTTGACTCCCGGATAGAAAAATTCCAGAGCTTCTGCCATCAAATGCGCTGAGGAATGCCACATCGTATTTTTTCCTTCTGCATCTGTCCAGGTTAATAGTTGAAGAGTGGCATCCTCCGTAATCGGACGTAAAGCATCACGCACCTGACCGTTCACCTTTGCTGCCAACACATTACGGGCAAGACCTTCACTGATACTTTTTGCAACATCCATGGAAGTGCTGCCTTTTGGAAATTCTTTTACTGAATTATCTGGTAACGTAATCTTAATCATATTTCGATTTTAAGGAAGGGCAAAGATAACAATGGTTTGCAATGAAGGAAAGCAACGTTCATTGAAATATTACATGCATTCTAATTGAAAGTAATCAGTGAATTTATCAATTAAAATATATACATGAATTATGAATGTCATCAAAAATCATCTTCAAACCAACAGCAGTTTAGAAACTCAAAAAAGATAAGTCTTTCTTCAGAAGATAAACTTTGTTGCAGTGATGAATTTAAAAATAACTCTAATTGACTGGCTCCAATGATTTTTTCCAGCTTACCGGAATATCGCAAAGATTCATAATCTTAAGCGACTCCACATTTGATGTCGAAGGCGACAACACCTGATTAATCAATGGATCCTTGATTTTATACATGGCGCCGGTTATCGGGTCAACAATTAATAATCCGATAAAACCACCATAAATCAGATTGCTGAAATACCATCCGTTTAATTTAGCTCTTACCGGCAGGGTAACGCTGGTAAAACCCGGGCTGGAAATGGTTATCGAATATTTTCCCGGCTTAAAAAACCCTCTGCCTGATTTAAGATTTACTGTAGCAGGCACACCACCTTTAAAAACCTCCTTGCCATTTTTGTCGGTAATGCTGAAAGTAGCTTCCGGCGTAGGGGAGTTAATGGAAACCGGCCAGCTGGTATTACTCACCAGCGAAGAACAACCGGATAATAAAAACAGCAATGAGAAAATAATAAGATAGCGTAAATTCATTTTAACAGTATTTTTACCGGGCAATAATACATATTTTGAAGCGTATTACCGGATCAGAGACTGCTGAATGAAAAAGAAAATTATATATAAAGGCACCGTAAAAGTTAAAAAGAAGCTGCCGGATACTTTTATTGCAAAAGAATCCATCACCTTTTTTGAAAAAGTATTTGAAGTAGTACGGTTAATTCCTAAGGGTCGCGTGACCTCATACGGTGCCATTGCAAAATATCTGGGTACTGCCGGATCATCGCGAATGGTGGGCTGGGCAATGAAT
>JANOBN010000458.1:0-3221 GCA_031411675.1 Bacteroidota bacterium
CTCAATTATTTTTAATATTTAATAAATAACTCAATGAAGAATATTCTCATTATGCTAATTGCTGTAATGACAGTTACAGCTTGCAAAAAAAACGGGACTGGTGGCGATGCCAGAATACACGGACACGTTGCACACCACGTAGTAAAAATACCTAACGCAATCGTTTACATAAAATATAATGCAACAGAGTTTCCCGGTGCAGATGTTTCTAAATACAATGCCAGCACACAAGCCAGTTCAGGCGATGGACATTATAGCTTTGACGGGCTTAGAGCGGGAGAGTATTACATATACGGAGTAGGTTACGACAGTGCAATTTCTGCTCCTGTTTTTGGCGGAATTGGAGTAGAAATAAAATACAGCGAACGCAAAGAAACAATTGAAGTAAATGTTCCAGTAGTGGAATAAATACATCAAATTAAAGAATAAACATATATAAAAAAGAAGTAATAAAAATTTAAACAAAATTAAAATGAATAAAATAAAATCAATTGCTATTGCAGCAATATTAATGGCTTTAAGTGCAACAAATACTAATGCACAATTACCAACAACTGCTACTCATGGAGGCATTGTTCAAAAATCAGGCAACTATACTATTGAAATGGTAAAGAGCCAGAATAAAATCATGTTTTATGTGCAAGATGCTAATAAAAAAGTCATAGCTAATAAAGAAGGTACAGGTAGCGTTACTTTTAAATTTGCCGACAATACCTCATCAAATATTGACTTGTCAACACTTGGTGATGATTGCTTTTTAGTGATAAATGAAAAGGAAGGTATGATTTCTTTACTAACTATTACTTTAAAAATTAAAGGTAAAACATATACAGCAACCTATAAAAATGTGCAAGGAGCAACTAAACCTCATGGGCATAGCCACGATGAAGATGGTCATCATCATTAATAAATTTTTAGTTCTAGAAAGTATAATCAATTAAAAAACTAAACAATGAAGTATAAAAAAATATTATTACTTGGCTTACTTTTATTAGTAGTCGCTTTGGGCAATTCTGTTTTTGCTCATGGTGTTGACGATGCTACTAAAAAGTTTTTATTGGGCAATGATGGCGTTGCCTTTATTCCGTTTTTATACATTGGGGCAAAACACATGCTCACAGGTTACGACCATTTACTGTTTTTAGTAGGTGTAATATTTTTTCTTTACCGTCCCAAGGAAGTATTGATTTATGTAAGCTTTTTTACAATAGGACACAGCTTAACATTAATGTTTGGTGTGCTATGGAACATTGGTGTTAATGCTTATATCATTGATGCCATTATTGCTTTGTCTATTGTATATAAAGGGTTTGATAATTTGGGTGGTTTTCAACGATTATTCAATTACCAACCCAACACGAAAGCAGCCGTTTTAATCTTCGGATTGTTTCACGGTTTTGGGCTTGCAACAAAACTTCAAGATTTTCATTTACAAAAAGAAGCTCTTTTTACAAACTTGCTTGGCTTCAACATTGGTGTAGAAATCGGACAGTTTATTGCCTTGACATTTGTGCTTATCCTCTTTAGTTTTTGGAGGCACAGCAAAACATTCATGCAATTTTCAACGGTAACAAACACCTTGCTTATGGCAGCAGGGTTTGTATTAATAGGTTTTCAATTAACAGGTTATTTTACAAATTAAATTCAAAACATCATGTCAGAAATAAAACATCCAATTTTAGAAACAAAAAAAATTATCAAGGCTACAGTAGTTGCATTCATAATAGGAGCTATTATTTTAGTTACTGCGGTGTTACCTGCTGAATATGGAATAGACCCCACAGGTATAGGACACTCATTAGGATTTACCAAACTTCATCATCATGTTGAAAAGTCAGAAGCATCAGCACCTGTAGAAATGGTTGTAGAACAACCGCATCGCTTACTTAAACTCGAAGACGGAGGTTCCTCTCCCGATGTCGCTATGCCTACCGAAGCAAATAATCCTGCACCTCAAAAACAATTTGCACAACGAGAAGATAGTATTCTCTTTAATGTACCTGCTGGAAAAGGTATGGAGTATAAAATAAACATGCTCAAATACGGAAGAGTAAAATACGAATGGACAACAGATAAAGGAGCTGTCTTTTTTGATTTTCATGGTGAAGTAAAAGAGAAAAACCCTTCTGACAATGTATATTTTGAAAGCTACACCGTTGCATATTCAAACAACATTATTGGAAATTTTCTTGCACCCTTTGAAGGTAAGCATGGTTGGTATTTCAAAAACAAAAATAAAAGCGATATGGTAATAACCATAAGGCTTAAAGGACAATATGAACTCATTAACTAAACAACAATAAGCAAAATCATGCTCAATAAAATAATTGCGTTCTCCATAAAGAACAAACTCATCATAGGGCTTTTCATTTTGACCCTAATTGGTTACGGCAGCTACCAACTTACACAACTGCCAATTGATGCCGTGCCCGACATCACCGACAATCAGGTGCAAGTAATAACGGTTACTCCTTCATTGGGTGCTCCCGATGTGGAACGGCTCATTACTTTTCCCATTGAACAAGCCAACAGCAATATTCCTGGGCTAAAAGAAATCCGCAGTTTTTCAAGGTTCGGACTTTCATTAATCACCATCGTTTTTGAGGATGATGTAGATATTTATTGGGCAAGACAACAAGTAACGGAAAGATTAAAAATAGCAGAAGACCAAATCCCAAAAGGAATTGGAACTCCTGAATTAGCTCCTGTAACAACTGGTTTAGGGGAAATTTACCAATATGTTTTGAAACCAAAACACGGTTACGAAGCCAAGTATAATGCAACCGAATTGCGGACAATTCAAGACTGGATTGTAAAACGCCAATTGATAAGCGTAAAAGGTGTTGCCGATGTAAGCAGTTTTGGTGGACGAGTGAAGCAATACGAAATAGCTATTAACCCAAACAATCTAAAATCTTATGGCATAACTATTAACGATGTGTTTACAGCACTTGAAAAAAATAATGAAAATACGGGCGGGGCTTACATTGAAAAGGCATCAACCGTTTTGTATATCCGTGCAGAAGGATTGATTGGAAACATTGACGACATAAAAAATATAGTGGTAAAAAATACCACCAACGGAACACCGCTTTTAATAAACGATGTAGCCGAAGTTCGCATTGGACAAGCCACACGATACGGAGCAATTACATATAATGATGAAGGCGAAGTTGCAGGAGCAGTAGTAATGATGCTAAAAGGCGATAATAGTAGCAAAG
>JANOBN010000459.1:0-4901 GCA_031411675.1 Bacteroidota bacterium
ATTTTAATTTGTTGTAAAGATAGCCTTAACAGTTTTATCTTTGTAATAATGAAAAAAATCCTTCCGGTCATAATTCTGATTACCCTGATGACTTCCTGCAAGAAAAACAAGGAAGTTATTCCGGCGTCAAGGTTTGACGAATACATTAACATAACCTTGCCCGCATACATTGCTTTGCAAACACCTTTGAATTATGTTTATTATGATTATGTGGGAAACAGAGGCTTAATTATTTACCGTCGTTCCTCCACCGACTTCACCATACTGGAACGCACCTGTACTTTTGATCCTTCCAGTGGCACAGCTCAGGTGGAAGTATTGCCGGATAATATAACGTGTGTAGATTCAACCTGCGGCAGTAAATTTAATATTACCGATGGATCTTTGCTTAACCCACCTGCCACACAACCATTACAGCAATACCAGTACACTTTTGACGGTACTACATTGCATATATTTAATTAGATTTTCCCCGGACGACCGATGACTTTATAAGTACCTTCTCCTTTGAGAATGGAATTATATAAAACCGGATCACCAAGCACCTTCAAGGCATCTTTTAAAACAATATCTTTTCGAAATGAATACTTAAATCTGCCTGTTTCATGGTAATATCTGGAAACAATTTCTTTCTCAATTACTGACTTTATTTCTTCTTTAAAATTAAGAAGGTCATCACCTTTATTATGCTTCAGACTTACTCCAATGTCTTCAATTTCTTTTTTAATGCCGTCATAATATTTCTCTTCCTTTGTAGCTTCCTTTAATCCGGCATATATATTTTCTGTTTCCGTTTTGTAAGTATATTCTTTACCCGACAAAAACTTAATAAAGGAATTATAGTCTGCATCTGACAATGAAAAAACAGCCGGATCAGTAATAGAATCGTGTGTGGAGCGGTACCATGTTGCAAAATCAAATATCAATAGTTTATTGATCAGGCTTTGGGTAATGCTGCTATAAACCACCGGCTCAATATAACGATCGGGGTAAACACCACTGCCGTCATAAACTGTTCTTCCATTAATAGTCTTGAATTCCGACATCAATGAATCAGGCACTTTATCTACTGCACCGTCTTCATGTCGGGTAGCATAATTCAATGCCTGCACACAGCGGCCACTATTAGTATAATATTTTGCAATAGTAACTTTGAGTTGTGTACCATAACTAAGCGGGCGTGTTTGCTGCACCAGTCCTTTACCAAAACTACGCTGCCCTATAATTACTCCGCGGTCAATATCCTGAAAATTACCTGCGGTTATCTCACTGGCCGATGCAGAGCCGCGATCGATAAGTATTGTCATTGGAAGAGTAAACAACGGTTCATTCTGTGTTGCATACTTTGTATTAGCATTGGAGATTTTTCCTTTCTGAGTAAGGACATGAGTATTCTTCGGCATAAAAAGACTAAGTATCTGCACCGTTTGATCTACCAGTCCTCCACCATTGCCACGGAGGTCAAAAATGATTGATTTTAATCCTTCCTTCTTTTTTAATTCAAACACTGCAGTATTCATTTCCGCAAAACAATCCTGCAGAAATTTGTCCAACTTTATATAACCAACACTATCGTTAATCATTCCACAATAGGAAATATTCTTCGTTTTGATTTCTTCGCGTGTCATGGTAAAATCCAGCGGTTGCCCCAATCTTGAAACTTTGAGTTTTACAGTGGTATTACTTTGTCCTCTGATCTGATCATCTACTTCATCAGGATCAATATTTTTCAGTGATCGTCCGTTTACTTCCAGCAAAACATCACCTATGCGCAAACCTGCTTTTTGGGCAGCATATCCTTCATGCACTTCATAGATTACTATGCTATCTCCTTTCCGGAACGATGACGCACCAACTCCGCCATACTCTGCGCCTACATGCTTCAAACGATAATCCTCAATTTCTGATTCCGGATAATACACTGTGTATGGATCCAGATTCTTTAACATGCCGCCAATGCCCCGCTTCAATAAATCGCCGGGCTTAACTTCATCAACATAAAACTGATTCACCTCTCTGTAAGCAGAGGAAAAAATATCAAGCTGCCGGCTTACTTCAAAAAAATCCTGAACAAAAGCCAATGAAGTTAATACAACACCTATAATGGCAAAATACATAACAATTTTTCTTCCCTTCGTCATCTGTCAAACTCAGTTTTTAAATTCGTAAAGCATTGTTTTTTTCTTGCCTTTAATCAGCCCGAATATTTCTACTTCATATCTGTCATTCTGTTTCCAGCTATATTTTATCATCTGTGGAAAATCATGTTCCCGGTTTTCAAATTCCATATGTCTGCGATTACCATCTGTCATTTTAAAACGCACCGGCTCGCCGTTATTCTGATCTTTTACCGTTACTATATAAAACACATCCCCGTTCTCCAAAATCAGTTCTATCGTTTCGCGCATGGTGGTATCCTTTTTGAAAACCTTATAACTGATGCCTTCCATTTTATTATCATCGATAAGCTTCCAGTTTTCATAAATGTTCCCTTTTTTTGTTTCCATCGTCCAGTTACCCGCTAGCCATTCGATATTTTTCATCGATTTAATTTTCTGGGCGGTAGCCTCAGGGATAAAATAAAAACAACACAACAATAAAACCGGCAATACAATTATTTTCTTCATTGATTTTGTTTAGCTAATGGTAACATTATGTTCATCTTCCAACAAACAAAGATATCAGCCCGTTAAATCCGCTTTTTCTTATTTACGGGATTTTATTAACGTTAAGGCAGGATAAAACATTTAAGGTAATAATGTAAATTCAAAAGTTTCCATTATTGGATTAGCAAGCAGTTTTTTACAAGCGATTTCCACTTGTTCAGATGCTGCATCTTTGGTTTCGGCGTCAATTTCCATGGTTATATGTTTGCCGATTCTTACATTATCAATGCCTTTTAGCTGCAGGTTTTTCATGCCTGAAGTTACGGCACGACCCTGAGGATCCAGTAAAGCTTTTTGTGGCATAACGTTAATGTGTGCTGTGAATTTCATAGTAATTGATATTAAATCTGTTTTAAAGTTGGTGGATAAATAAGTGACAGCAGAATATATAAAACCATAATTGCCGGCAGGGCTGCAAATTTAAGCAGGGGAATTAATATTACTGAAAATGTTAACAGAATAAACTGTGCTTTATTGTCGGCAAAACGGAAGTTTTTAAACTTAAGGCTGATCAGCGGCAACTCTGCAACGAGAAGCGCTGATGAGAGGGAAGCCACGCCAATGAGCATCCAGGGATTCAGGATATAATATTGCAACCCGAACTGATTGTTAAACACCATCAATGCCAAGGATAAAATAACCAGTGTATTAATAGGTGTTGGTACTCCGATAAAATAAGAAGTCTGCCTTACATCAAGATTAAATCGGGCCAGCCTGATGCAGGAAAAAGCGGTAACAATAAACATGTAATATTTGAAAATCCGAAACATCCCATGACTTTCATAAAGCGCAAAATAGTTGCTTTTCAACATGAGGTGATATAAAATCACTCCGGGAAGCACTCCAAACGTAACCATATCTGCCAGTGAATCAAGCTGCTTACCTAATTCGGAATGGGCTTTCACTAACCTGGCAACAAATCCATCTAAAAAATCGAGTAAGGACGCTATTACCACATAAATTGCAGCATGGTTAATCTGTCCATGGAAAACCGCCACCAGCGCCAGGCATCCGCAAATGAGATTGCCGATAGTCATCAGGTTTGGGAGTTGCTTTAGCATTTGGCAAAAGTAATAATGTTACCGAGGCAGCGGGCAATTTCGGGAGAGTCGGTTTTAAGTAAAAAAATGACAATTTACTGTTGAGAAACATCTTATCCGGCCTCCTGATTAAAAGTTGATTGTACTTACCTTTGGAAGTCAAAACCTTTAAACGTTTCAGCCGTAAAAAGCTGTATAAAAAATAATCAGGCAAAAAAACCGTTGAACTTCCCAATAATTAACAGAATATGACCCACATTAAATCCTGCCTGATATTTATATTTCTTGGCCTTTCCCTTATTTCACAAGCACAAACGCCTAAATACAGCAATGAATTTTTAGGAATTGGTGTTAGCGCCCGGGCATTGGCTTTAGGCGGGGCTTTTGCTGCTCAGGCTGATGATGTAACATCAGGTTACTGGAATCCGGCAGGATTAAGCCAGGTAAAAGGAAACTTACAGCTCACTTTTATGCATAGTGAATACTTTGCAGGGATTGCCAAATACGATTATGGTGCGCTGGCAGCTCCTGTTGATGCTACAAGTACCCTTGGACTGAGCATCATCCGATTTGCTATTGATGATATTATTGATTCTACCGATCTCCTTGATAAAAACGGGAACATAGATTATGACCGGTTAAAAACCTTTTCTGCTGCCGATTATGCATTTCTGCTTTCGTTTGCAAAAAAAATGAAAAAAGAAGGCTTACGGATTGGAGGTAATGTAAAAATAGTACACCGTAAAGCAGGTGACTTTGCGAAAGCATGGGGTTTTGGTTTAGATGCCGGTATTCAATACGATTATAACAAATGGCGTTTTGCGGCCGTAGGGAAAGATATCACCTCCACCTTTAATGCATGGACTTACAATACCGAAAATCTTAAAGAAGTATTTGCTCAAACCGGCAATGAAATACCGGAGAACGGGCTGGAAGTGACTTTACCCAGATTAATCACCGGTGTTGCTTATAAAACATCTCTTGGTAAAAAAATCTCTTTCACTCCGGAAATAGATGCAGATATCACATTTGATGGTAAACGAAATGTAGTCATTAAATCAGATCCGATAAGCATTGACCCAAAGTTGGGTATGGAATTCGGATATGATGATTTTATTTTTCTGCGTGCAGGTCTTGGCAATATTCAAGAGATAAAAAATATTGACCAGAGCACATCCACCACTATGCAGCCTAA
>JANOBN010000460.1:0-7054 GCA_031411675.1 Bacteroidota bacterium
CTGTCTTTTTTTATCAATGTTGCTGCTGTTTTTATGAAGTGTCAGATTAATTCTCACTTTAAAATAGAAAGCTATTTTAGTTATTTTGACATTTAATATTTCTGTTAATGGGAGATTAATATATATAAATCAAAATTTAACGGCAGTGATATTAACCTCAATGTTGTTTGAAGTTAGGTAAAGTTATTTTTTAAATAATATCCTTCCTGAAGCGATTTAATCATACAGATTTCTAATTTTGAAGAATAATAAAAATACATCCATGATATTATCTGATGAGTATTTTATGCAGGCAGCTCTTAAGGAAGCCCAAAAGGCTTATGATGAAGATGAGGTACCTGTTGGGGCTGTGATTGTATGCAATGGTACTATAATAGCTAAAGGGTATAATATGTCAGAACGTTTGAATGATGTAACTGCTCATGCGGAGATGATTGCATTTACAGCGGCAGCATCCTATCTGAATTCCAAATATTTAAAGGATTGCACTTTATATGTTACACTGGAGCCCTGTGTAATGTGTGCAGGTGCAGCATTCTGGACACAAATTCCATCCTTAATTTTTGGGGCAAGAGATGAAAAAAGAGGTTTTATGAAAGTAAGTCAAACGATTTTACATCCAACGGCAACCATAAAAGGCGGGATATTAGAAAAGGAATGCAGTACTTTAATGACCAATTATTTCCGTAGCAAACGGAACTGATGGTTAAACTTTTATTGCCTTTAATACATTCACGGAAAGCGGCTTATTCAGGAATTTACTCACAAAACGGTTTTTATTGGCCCTGTTCAGATCCTTAAAATTTTCAGAGGTAGATAGCATGAGCACTTTGCACTGTTCATGAATAGTAGTGTTTAACTTTTCAAAAGCATCCAGAAATTCAAAACCATTCATTTCGGGCATGTTGATGTCAAGGAAAATTAAGGAGGGCAGTGACTCTTTTTTCTCCAGATGCGACAGTGCTTCAATTGCTGATTCGAAACAGATCACTTCAGCCGCAAAACCACAGCTTTCAATCATGCGCTTGTTGATGAAATTATCCATTGGATTATCATCAATCAGCATGATGATTTCATAAACCCCATCTGGCGATGAAGTATTGCCTGACTTTCCTGTTAATGATGCACTTTTCATATAGCTGTAACTTCTGGTTTAAAGATGTTTTTTACTTTAATAATCCGGAAATGTTACCTGGAACTATAATAAATATTACAAAAAAATGCCCTATGCTATTCTGCTGCTAAAATCTGTTATTTTACTATTAGGCAATGACCTAAAAACGAATGACCCCGCCTTACGGCGGGGCCATTCACACCACCATGAACAACACTATCAGCTTGCCATACGCAGGACCGGATTCTGAACACTTGAATCACTCATCTCTACTGAGTGGCCATACATTCCTATATAGCCGGCCTCAGGGTAAGGCACAATATCGAACCATATTTTACAATCGCCCATGGTTATGCAACACTCTACGGACTGTCTGTCTATCATGGCAAAGGCCATTTCGGGGTATGCCTTCATTACCGCCGCGGGAATTTTAGTGCCATGCCTGCAGTTCCATTGACTGAGCAACGGCAATGCTGTGCCATTGGAGGCCATTAACCTTCCGTCATAATCGTATTTGATTACCGGAAAGGCGTTGCGCATTGAATTTTCTTTGTTTTTTTTCATGTTTAGCTTGTTTGCTTAGGCAGCTTTAGTGGTTTTAATTTTAGTATTGCCGCCTGTTCGAATACAAAGAACGCCCAGGGTTACAGTGTAAAGCACTCAAAAAAGGGCAGAATATTACATTTTTGGTGTTTTTTCACCTTTAGCTGAATATTTACTACCTATTATGACGAAAATTTTTACTTTCTCCCTAACTTTGCAGCCAATCTTAAAATTTATCAATATGCCTTATCCGGAACAATTGTGTGCGCCAATGCGCCAGGACTTAACAAGTGTAGGTTTTACCGAGTTAAAAGATGCTGCAGAAGTGGATCAGACTATACCAAACAGCAAGGGAACCTTATTATTAATGGTAAATTCTGTTTGTGGCTGTGCTGCAGGCAGTGCTCGCCCGGCCGTTAAAATGGCATTAAAGAAAAGTGATGTAAAGCCCGATATGCTGACTACCGTTTTTGCAGGTCAGGATGTGGAGGCAACAGCACAGGCCAGAAAATATACAGCTCCTTATCCGCCTTCATCTCCAAGTATTGCTTTATTTAAAGATGGCAAACTGGTTCATTTTATTGAGCGCCATCATATTGAAGGACACTCTGCTGAAATGATTGCAGAAAATCTTGCAGCAGCATTTGAAGAATATTGTGTGCCTGTAAATAGCTAATCTTAGCAGGAAAATGTTGAGAGGGACGGCAAATGCTGTCCCTTTTTTATTTTATCACCTTTGGAACTTTAAAAAACTCACTGTTTTTATCAGGGGCATTTTGAAATGCTTCTTCACGGCTGATGGTAGAAATGGTTTTGTCATCTCTGGTTCTACTTTCGGGATTAAGAAAAATCAAGGGTTCTACATTGTCGGTATCTTCTTCTTTTAACTGATCCACAAAGTGGAGGATACGAGCAAGATCATTAACAAGTTCATCCTTTTCTCCTTCAGCAAGATTTAAACGTGCTAATCTTGCCAGTTGATCAATTGTGTCTTTTGTTACATCCATGTGATTGCAGATTTTTAGAGATAATTTCATGCACATTCTGTCGAAGTAATGTTGCATCGCTGTCAGTCATTCCTTTTGTTTCAATGGGCTTTCCGATAATAATTCTGCTTAACCCCGGCCTGCATAAAAAACGCGACCCTTCCGTATCCGGAAAAATCTTCCAGTTATCCAGAAATGTGATGGGCACCACAGGTACCTGCTTTTCAATAGCCAGGCGAAAAGCACCGTTTTTAAAGGGCCCCAGTCCCGGCGCACATTCCGGTATAGTTGCTTCCGGGAAAATAGCTATTCCAATATTCTTATCAATATCTGATTTTGCTCTTTCAAAAGCTTTGTGTGATGATTTGATGCTGCCCCTGTTCACCGGAATATTCATCCTTTTAAAGAAAATATTGAACAAGGGAATATTCTGTAATTCCGCCTTACCCATGAAATGGAAATAGTTCGGGAAGGCAATGTTAGTAAGCACAATATCCAGATAAGAAGCATGGTTAGGACAAATAATATAGGCTTTATCTTCCTTAATCTTTCCATCCTGCTTTATGGTATAGAAAATTCCGGAACAGAACAGAATTACATGCGCCCACACTTTCTTCAGCCTCCATGCCATTGGGAACCACTGCTCTCTGCTCAGAAATAACAAGAAAAAAGGGTAGAATAAAAGGAAAGACAGGAAGCCTGTTAAGAAAAACCATCCACACCACACTCTGCGAAATATAAAAGATAATGTCTGCACAGTTGCAAAAATAGGCGATTATGTGCTTGGAAGCACTTACCTTTTATTCACATTGATGAATACTTCTTCATTTCGTCTGAATCCTTGAAATCTGTTATTTTCGCCAACTATGGCAAGAGTAGTTAGTGGAATCCGTTCAACAGGCAATATGCATCTCGGGAATTATTTCGGGGCAATGAAGAATTTTTTAAAGATGCAGGAAGAGCATGATTGCTTTTTTTTTATAGCAGATTATCATTCTTTAACAACACATCCTACACCTCACGATCTTAAACAAACAGTAAAACAGGTGTTAACAGAATATCTGGCTTGTGGTCTTGATCCGGAAAAATGTACCATATATATTCAGAGTGATCTGCCGGAAACAGCCGAGCTCTATCTTTTACTAAGTATGAATGCCTATGTAGGTGAATTGGAAAGAGCTACCACCTTTAAGGAAAAAGTACGCAAACAACCCGATAATGTAAATGCCGGTTTACTCACTTATCCGGTGTTAATGGCTGCTGATATTTTAATTCATCGTGCAACACATGTGCCGGTAGGTAAGGATCAGGAACAGCATCTGGAAATGACACGTCAATTTAGTAATCGCTTTAACCGATTATATAATTGTGAATATTTTAAAGAACCGCAGGCATTTAATTTCGGGCAACAACTGGTTAAAATACCCGGGCTGGATGGCAGCGGTAAAATGGGTAAATCAGAGGGAGAAGGGAATGCTATTTTTTTGGCCGACGATGATGAAGTGGTTCGTAAAAAAGTAATGAAGGCAGTCTCCGATGCCGGACCAACTCATGCAGGACAAGAGAAATCAGAAGCAGTGAAAAATCTTTTTACTTTAATGGAAGTAGTTTCATCCGGGGAAACACTTCAGTTTTTTGAAGATAAATACAAGGATTGTTCTATTCGCTATGGCGATATGAAAAAACAATTGGCTGAGGATATGCAGAATTTTATCCGACCGCTTTCAGAAAAAATTAAGGAAATAGCTACTGATGAATTATACCTTAAAAAAGTAATGCAAACCGGTAAAGATAAAGCCCATGCAAGCGGGTCACAAACCATTAAGGAAGTAAGGGAAATTATGGGAATTTCTTACAAGTGATAAGAAAATATTTTACAGTTTTAGGATGCTGCGTTAAATCGGAGTAACATTTTTAATAAACTTAATGTTAATCTTTTCCATTATTGATTTACAAAATTCATAGTTGCGTATGCTTATGGCTTTGCGGAAATTGTTGAGATTTTGTAACGAAATGAAATAGTAATCACTGCGATAGTAGTCGCCGTCAACCTGCTTGTTAATCATTCCAAATTTGGTTGAACCGTTGATGAGTTCAAATTTAGCGGTAACATTCAAATGCTGTTCAATCTCGTTGTGGTGCATAAGTGTGAATTAAGTAAGAGTGTGTTAGTTTATACGTACAAGTTAGATCTTTGGTTTGCCGGAATACGTTTATTTTGCAATAATTCTTACATTAAATATCCGGAACAAAAACAGGGCCACCGATTATTTTGAAATGATGGTCCATCCAGTCTCTTCTTTTAACAACCCATTGTTTAAGGTCATCTATTTCATCATCGTAATCTTTTATGCCGGAGTTTGTATAAAAGTTGGAGCGGCTTAATCGCCATACCGGCCACGTAATAAAGTTTCTTTTTTGAACCGGTAACAACGGGGCAGCCAGGGAGTCTATTAATACCATGATGTTTTTCTCACTTAAAACGGAGGAACTGAGTTCATGCCATCTTTGCTTTAGCAATTCTTTGAATTGATCGTTAGCAAGTAAATTCTTCCACCATTGAGGTGCCGGATGATAATCATGTTTGTGCTGAAGAATGATTTGCCAGCCTTCCGGCTCTCTGGTAAAACTACTGCTGGAATTACCCCATGCCCTGTCAAAATCCCATAATGGGCCAATCACAATTCTATTTTGTTGGTCTGTGTAAAAATTAACACTCAGATTATATCCGTCAGCATTCTTGCTGAGCTCTTCAAAAATTAAATAATCGGCAAAGGAACGCATATCAATTAAGGATTGAAGGGAATCGGAAGCTGTTATATTGGATAGCCTGTTATCAAACATTTTAAATTGATTGATAATGTATTTTCTCTTCTCTTCTGAAAGTGTTTTAGGCGATGGATAAACAAATTGAAAATATGGTTTTTTATCTGATTCCCACCCACTGTTATCACTGTAAAAACCGGGCTTCTTATCTTCAAATGCATCCAGCTTTAACATAAAACCATTTGGATTACCATAGGTATCTGCAAGTTTGGATGGAGATGGTTTTATTTTATCCTGCAAAGTATAAATACCAATGTAGGCACCATTTAATATGACTTCAACAGACCTCCCTTCAGAAATATCATAACCCATCTGCTTATAAAGATGGTAAGTCAATAAATTGCGAATCATACTTTTCTCCATACAATTGGCGCTTAAAATCCAATCGTGTCCCGGAGGAAGATTAAGCATTTTGTATAGCACACTGTCAGAAGTTTCTTCCAGATCAAGGGAATAACTTTTTTTAGGAAGTTGCCTCGAACTAAAACCCCGCTCTTTAAGCTTCACATAAATTGGTTTGTTTAATGCAGTATCGCTAATCACATTCAGCTTTTTACCTGATAATATATATAACTCCCCTTTTGTATTTTTCTCATAACCTATCTGCTTCTTGTTATTAGTGTTAATTACCAGTAAAGGCAATGAGGAACGCTGTATGGTTTTTATTTTGCATGGGTTATTCCCAAATTTTAGCGACCAATAAATAATAATGCCTTTTCTGGAAAACGGATGTTTGTTTTTAATGATCAGTTTCCATTTTCCATTCTTATTACCCTGATTGAGCCATCCCAGAAATTGATTCGGCCTGTAAGTTCCTTTAAACGGATGTTTTGCTGCATAGAGCAATGTATCGCTATGATCCGTTAAAACAGTATTCCGGTACCAGCTACCATATTTTCCATTGGACTTAGTAAGCTCACAACGAATACCGGATGGAGATTCAAGGAAAACAGTTAATCCATCTAATTTTCTTTGCCAGATCAAAAACGAAACCGATTCTAAACCCTCCTTTTCTGATATACCGTTAACTTTAATAGTTAATTCGGTTTCCTTTTGATTTTGGAGGATATTGCCTGTACCAATAAACGAGCCTTTATTGCTTAGCGTACTAATGAGCAGGCTTATACTTAAATAGACACCAAGAATTACAGAGAATATTACCTTCATATCAGACCGGGTTTCCGGAATGAATCTTTTACGGAAAAAAATTAAAATGGTTTTATTCTTTGCAAGATGAAATCTACCACTGTCCACTGGTGCAAGACTTATTTTCTGTCTTGTGCCTTCCAATCATTCTAATTAATTGCTTATTTAAGCCCACTCTCCCCACTCTCAGCGTAGTGGGACCTGCCTTTTTCAAGTAGCCTCCAGGCTACAGAGCACTAATCTGAATCAATCCCTTCCTGTCTGAATAATCGTTGCACTACTATATATACACTCTCAGCGTTGCGTCCCGCTACGCTGCCTTTTTCAAGTAGCTTCCAGGCTACAGAGCACTAATCTGAATCAATCCCTTCCTGTCAGAATAATCTCCACTGGCGCAAGACCCCACTCTCAGCGTAGCGTCTCGCTACGCTGCCTTTTT
>JANOBN010000461.1:0-12412 GCA_031411675.1 Bacteroidota bacterium
TCCTGCTCGTTCATAGGCGCAGCAACTATCATATTCGGAATACAACGGAAATACGGAATATCAAATGCTCCGTGATGTGTTGGTCCGTCAGCACCCGCTAATCCGGCACGATCCAGACAAAATACTACGTTCAGTTTCTGTAAAGCTACATCATGCACTACCTGATCGTATGCACGTTGCATGAAGGAACTATATATATTGCAGAAAGGCACCATTCCCTGTGTTGCCATACCTGCTGAAAATGTTACGGCATGCTGTTCCGCAATACCCACATCAAATGCACGATCAGGCATTTCTTTCATCATAATATTCAACGAACATCCGCTTGGCATTGCCGGTGTTACTCCAATAATCCGGGAGTTCATCTTTGCCAGTTCTACTATAGTATGTCCGAAAACATCCTGATATTTTGGAGGCTTAGGTGTTGTATCAGCAGACTTAAAAATCTCACCTGTAATTTTATCAAATAACCCCGGTGCATGCCACTTGGTCTGATCTTCTTCCGCCAGTTTAAATCCTTTTCCTTTTACCGTAAGACAATGCAAAATTTTAGGACCCGGGATTTTTTTAAGATCTTCCATCACCTTTACTAAATGGTCTACATCATGACCATCAATAGGCCCGAAATACCGGAATTTTAGTGATTCAAAAAGATTACTCTGTTTTAAAAAGGCACTCTTTACTGCATTCTCTACTTTTTGTGCAATAGCCTGAGCATTCGGACCAAACTTGCTGATTAATCCCAGCATTTTCCAAACTTCATCCTTTACTTTATTGTATGTTTCAGATGCAGTAATGTCGGTTAAATATTCTTTTAAAGCACCAACATTTGGATCGATGCTCATGCAATTATCGTTCAATACTACCAGTAGATTAGAATTCTCTACACCGGCATGATTCATTGCTTCAAAAGCCATACCTGCAGTCATGGCTCCATCACCAATTACTGCAATATGTTGTTTCTTTTTATCGCCCTTTAAACGGGAGGCAACTGCCATACCCAAAGCTGCAGAGATAGAGGTAGAACTATGTCCTACACCAAAAGTATCATATTCACTTTCCGTACGTTTCGGGAAACCGCTGATGCCTTTATAGATTCTGTTAGTATGAAACACATCTCTTCTTCCGGTAAGGATTTTATGACCGTAAGCCTGATGTCCAACATCCCACACCAGCTGGTCAGATGGCGTATTAAATACATAATGAAGGGCAACCGTAAGTTCCACTACACCCAGGCTGGCACCAAAATGTCCGCCATTAACTGAAACAATATCAATGATATACTGACGAAGCTCCTGGCTTACTTGTTTAAGTTGTGCCGGTTTTAACTTTCTTAAGTCAGCGGGAAGGGTAATCTTTTCTAATAGAGGCCCTGGTTTTACCTGATTCATTTATGCTGGATACGGTAGATACTAAAAGTGAGGCAAATGTACGATAATCAGTTGAGGTAAAGAAGACTCTATAACGAACAATTCATACCGGAATTGTTAAACATGCCGGAATTCAGCAATATCATGAAATATATAATCCCTTTTAAAATAAGAGGTTAAGAGAATCGCATTAAATTTGCCGCCTTCAAAAATCAATAATAATGGAACATATTCCGGTAGTAAAGTTGCTGAAAGGGGACTTAACAGGTAAAGAAATCACTGTAAAAGGTTGGGTACGTACGCGTCGCGGGAATAAAAACGTGGCTTTTATAGCAATAAATGATGGCAGCACAATTAATAATATTCAGGCTGTGGCCGATCCGGTAAAGCTGGAAGAAGAATTGAAAAGGGTAACTACAGGATCCTGCATTGGTATTACCGGAATACTCGTACAGTCACAGGGCCAAGGTCAGTCGGTAGAGATTCAGGCAGATAAAATTGTGATTTATGGCGATGCAGATGCCGAAGTATATCCACTCCAAAAGAAAGGACATACGATGGAGTTTTTACGTGAGATCGCTCATTTACGTCCGCGCACGAACACCTTTGGAGCTGTACTTCGTATTCGTCATCATCTTGCCTTTGCCATCCATAAATTTTTTAATGATAAAGGATTCTTCAACTTACACACTCCTATCGTTACCGGATCAGATGCTGAAGGTGCAGGAGAAATGTTTCGTGTTACTACTTTAGATGCAAAGAATCCACCGTTGAATGAAGATGGCAGCATCAATTATAAAGAAGATTTTTTCGGGAAAGAAACCAACCTCACTGTATCAGGACAATTGGAAGGTGAATTGGGTGCAATGGCTTTAGGTAAGATTTACACCTTCGGACCTACTTTCCGCGCAGAGAACAGTAATACTCCCCGACATCTTGCAGAATTCTGGATGATTGAGCCGGAGATGGCTTTCTATGAGTTGAAAGACAACATGGATCTTGCAGAGGAGATGATGAAGTATTTAATAGGTTATGCACTGGAGCATTGCACTGATGATATTGCTTTTTTAACGGAGATGTACGACAAAGAATTGACTACTCGTTTGCAATCTGTAATTGCCAAACCTTTCACCCGTTTAACTTATACTGATGCTGTTGAAATATTAAAACAACGAAACGATAAATTTGAATTCAAAGTGGACTGGGGTACTGATTTGCAGAAAGAGCATGAGAATTACCTGGTAGAGCATCATAAAGGTCCTGTTATTTTAACGGATTACCCTAAAACCATCAAAGCGTTTTACATGAAGCAGAATGAGGATGGTAAAACAGTACGTGCCATGGATGTTTTATTTCCCTGGATTGGAGAAATTATTGGCGGCTCGCAGCGGGAAGAGAATTATGAGAAGCTTTTACAGCGCATGAATGAAATGCATATTCCGGAAAAAGATTTGTGGTGGTACCTGGAAACAAGGAAATTCGGCACCTGTCCGCATGCCGGCTTTGGGCTGGGCTTCGAGAGGCTTGTTCTTTTTGTTACCGGAATGAGCAATATCAGAGATGTTATTCCATTCCCCCGTACCCCTAAAAATGCAGAATTTTAATTGTAATGAAAGCCGGGTTTTGCGAGGTAATCGCTGCTTTTGCATTTACAAATAAAACGTTATGATATGCATCAGTTTTGCGAGAATATTTATCATTATTATTCCATGATAAAAACCTTTATAAATCTTTTCCGTTTGAATAACTGCCTTAACTTTGTGGCATATGCTTAAGCAGGGATTATATCAGAAGCTATTACAGAAATTATCACCTCAGCAAATTCAGTTGATGAAATTGCTGCAGGTGCCTACTGCATCTCTGGAGCAACGTATTAAAGAGGAGCTGGAAGAGAATCCTGCATTAGAAGAAGGTGCTCCTGATGATATTGCTGAAGAAGAAACAAAAGATAATGAAGACGAAGAAATAGAATCATCAGAAGAAGAAACAACGGCTGATGAAAAAGAAGATTATTCGGATGAAGAAGTGAATGAAGCAATGAAGGAGCAAGACTCTTTTGACATTGCTGACTATATAGAAGATGATGATGTTCCTTATTACAAATTAAATGTAAATAATTCCTCCCCTGACGATGATAGACCGGAATCACCCGTTGTGGTTACCGTTACTTTTCAGGATACGTTGCTTTCACAACTTGGGTTAAGTGATATTGATGACAGAGAATATATGATCGGTCAGCATTTAATCGGCAGCCTTGATGATGATGGTTATATACGGCGTGATTTAAATGCTATTGCTGATGATCTTGCATTTACGCAAAACATTGAAACCACTCCTGCTGAACTGGAACATGTATTAAAAGTAATACAAACGCTCGATCCTCCCGGAATTGCTGCACGTTCCTTACAGGAATGTTTGATGATACAGTTGCTTCGTAAAAAAGGAAGCAGTAAAGCCGTGGATGTTGCTATTAAAATTATCGATCGTTTTATGGAGGAGTTTTCCCGTAAACATTATGATAAGATTGCAAAGTCACTGAATCTTTTTGATGATCAGTTAAAAGAAGCGATTGATGAAATACTGGCATTAAATCCAAAGCCGGGTGGAGGATCATCGGAAGATGCACGTACATCATCACAAATTACTCCCGATTTTATTTTGATTGTAAACAATGATCAGCTGGAGTTAAGTCTGAATTCAAAGAATGATCCTGACCTTCGCATCAGCCGCTCCTTTCAGGAAATGCTGAAGTCGTATGCAACGGAAAAAAAGAATAAAGCCACACGCGAAGCCGTTACTTTTATCAAACAAAAGATTGATGCAGCTCGTTGGTTTATTGATGCTATTCAGCAACGTCAGCATACTTTACTTACCACAATGAATGCCATCATGAACTATCAGAAAGAATATTTTCTGGAAGGTGATGAGCGTAAATTGCGTCCGATGATATTGAAAGATATTGCTGATATGGTGGCGCTGGACATCAGTACCGTTTCACGTGTTGCCAACAGTAAATATGTAGAAACACCTTATGGTACGTTTCTCTTAAAAACATTTTTTTCAGAATCATTAACTACCGATTCCGGGGAAGAAGTAAGCAGCCGTGAAGTGAAAAAGATTTTACAGGATGCAATTGAAGCAGAAGACAAGAGAAAGCCATTACCTGATGAAAAGCTGATGGAGATTTTAAATGATAAAGGTTATAATATTGCCCGTCGAACAATTGCAAAATACCGCGAACAATTAAACATTCCTGTTGCACGTTTGCGTAAACAGCTCTAATTTCCATTCCTCCCATGCCGCTAGGTCTTGCCCGATTTTTATCGATAGTATTTCAACCACTATTACTTTCCAGTTATGGGGTTTTAATATTGTTGAATTCTGATACATGGATATCTTATACCATTTTTCCACAATTACGGAATGCTTTATATATTGTAGTTATTGCCAGCACTTTTTTTCTTCCTGCATTAACCGTATTGATGTTTCTGAAAAGAGGCACCATTACCACTATTGAGATGAAAGAAAGAACGGAACGCCACTGGCCTTATATCTCCACCTTATTATTTTATATAGCTGGTTGGATCTTATTAAATAAACTTCCGCTTCCACGGGTTTTTGGTAATATGGTAATGGGTGCAGGCCTGGCTATATTGGTGGCATTTATTGTTAACCTGCGTTGGAAAATAAGTATTCACATGATGGGGTTAGGCGGATTGGCAGGAATGTTTTTCGCAATTGCTACATTGTTTGGCTTCGATCTTTCTATTGCACTGATAGCAATATTTGCAGCAGCAGGTTTGACCGGTACTGCACGACTCGCGCTGGATGCACATACTCCTTCACAAATATATGTTGGTTTCCTTGCAGGATTTTTTATTGAATGGGCCTTTGTATATCTCTATAATCTCTGGCCGTATCTTTCTGGGGTTAGTGTTTGATTGAAAAAAAACGAAGAAGATTTTACTTCTATCTATTAAATATTTTTTTATTCCATTTACTTTTTCAACCTGTCATACGCCACTTGCTCCACATAATTCCACGACAGCCAGCTTTTGGCTTCCCACTTATTTTTAAATGTGGCCACTCTGGTATCTATTATGGCAGCATACTGATCAGGTTTCATATAATGGTAGTCAAAATGAAAAACCGCTTCCTGACTTTTACTTAATGCAGTTAACTCGGCATCTGTTTTTTGTAGTTCGGGTAATGCCTTATCTGAAAGCTCTGCTAAAAAGTCGAGATGTACAAAGGCAGTTTGATAATGATTGAAGTTATATCGTGCAATAATGTTATCCCAGTTAAATAATGACAACACCAGTAACACAATGTAGAATGAAAGTGCGTTTACTCTGGTAGTATGAAAAGCAGATTTACGGCTATGTATTTTATGGATGATGGTAATCAAACCAATGAATGTCATAAGCAGAAAAACAAGTACGCCTATTCTTTTATACGCTAGTGCAAAGTGCTGTATGTAATAAATATTACGGATACCAACCGATATTACCAGTATGCAATTCTGAATCAACCAGGCATAACATAAATATTTTAACGGTTTGTTTTTGGTAAAGAAGTTCAGATTTCCTCTGAAGAAAAACAGTACAAGTACCATGGAAACAATAATGGAAGCAATCAACAACCATGTTCCTTCATGCACAAATTGTTTCAGGTATTGACCTGTCCATTCAAAGTTAAACCACACCCAATTGATGTCGATAAGATTTACCAAAAGTAAGATGATATTTAATCCCGAGAATAAAAAAATGGCAGCACGAAATTCATTCTTTAATGCTGTTGTACGATATTGTGTAAACGAATAATTAGGATTTCGCATGCGTATTAAACCATCATTACGTCCATCGTATGCTATTACTTCTGCTACGGGATTTTGCAATATCAAAACATTGGATAACAAATATCCCAATACAATGGTAGTGACTAACCAGAAATCAATTCGGTTAAAGAAGGCAGATAAATAATGTCCGAATCTTAACCATGCTTCATTCGCATAGCCATTAAAAACAGGATTAGCTGCTTTATAAATCACTACGAAAAAGAAGATGACGATTAACGGTAATAAAACAATACGGGCATAAAATAAAATTTTACGGAAAGGATTCAGTCTGCTTTTATGATCAACTACTTTCTTCAGACTATTCACTTGCGCCAGGAGCAGGTTGTAAAATGCCAGTCCGGCCACACTGATTACCGACACAGCATCCGGGAAAATGAGTATTCCGGACAGCATCATCAGACTGATAAAATTAAACAGGATGACAAACACCGAGTTAGTGATAACAGTAAACACAGCAGTGAGAAGTGTGCCGCCGAAGAACAGCCAGGCAAGGGGGCTTTTTAAAGCCTTTCGGACAAATATGGCAATGAAAAGAAGATAGATGGATTCAAAGATAAGGACATTAATACCGGCTGACTGTTGATAGAATACAATAGTAAAAAGTGCGGTAAAAAACAGGATGGCAGACACCTTCTGTTTATCGTTCATGAGAGAATGGTTGATGCAATAGAACGGGGAGTGGGAAGGATTATTTTATTGTCTGGAAAGTTTTTTAGGGGCGGTTTTGAAATCAGGCAGGCTTAACGCTTCAATTCCCTACTTTTGCGCACGAAATTCCGTATTCATTCTGCACCCGTAGTTCAATGGATAGAATGACAGATTCCGATTCTGTTGGTTGTGGGTTCGAGTCCCGCCGGGTGCACTGGTAAATAGAAATAACAGCAGCGTAGCTGCATTTTGCGCTTTGAGAAAATTTGTCAAGCCATTTCGCTTGAATAAATTTTTTTAAAGTGCAAAATAAAGAACGAAGTTCTGTTATTTCATTTGCAACCCGGCTAGGCGGGTCCGTGTAACAGTCCCGCCGGCTCCGTAAAAAAGCAGAAAATAAAATTATGAAATCAAAAACCGCAAAAGAAAGTCTAACCATTCAGACTGAACTGGTGCTGCCTAATGATACCAATGTGTTGGGTAATTTAATGGGAGGACGTTTATTACACTGGATGGATATTGCATCCGCTATTTCTGCTCACCGTCATTGCGGACGTATTGTGGTGACGGCCTCAGTAAATAACGTTGCTTTTAATCAACCTATTAAGCTGGGCGAAATTGTCACTTTAAATGCAAAGGTTTCCCGTGCATTTACTTCTTCCATGGAAGTGTTTATTGATGTTTGGGTGGAGAATAATAATACCGGTGAAAAGAAGAAATGCAATGAAGCCATTTATACTTTTGTGGCAGTTGATCAGTTAGGTAATCCGATAAATGTGCCACCGCTGGTTCCGGAATCAGAAGAAGAAAAACAACGTTATGAAAGCGCATTGCGTCGACGTCAGTTAGCATTAATTTTAGCAGGGAAGATGAAGCCGGAAGAGGCGACGGAGTTGAAGGCGCTTTTTAAATGAATTTGAAAATTTGAAAATGAGACAATTTGAAAATTAGTTGATTCTCACATTTATTAATTATTGCATTAGCACATTTTCAAATTTTCAAATTGCCTAATTTTCAAATTGCCTAATCAATCATTTCTTCTTTACTAAAAAGTAAAGCGGTGCTCCAAGAAATACTATTGCCAGTCCTTTTCCTGTTGTGCCGGGAGTGGTGTAAAGTAGGATGATGCAAATTGTTGCGGCAAGGAATATATATAAAGCAGGCATTAAAGGATAACCTAAGGTGCGGTAGGGGCGCTCTGTATTGGGTTCTTTTTTACGTAAGACAAAAACTCCTGCAATGGTTACTATGTAAAATAACAATGATGCAAAGGTGCAGTAGTTGAGTAAATCGCCATAGGTGCCGGATAAACATAAAACAGCAGCCCATGCAGCCTGTACCCATAATGCATAACCGGGAACATCGTTTTTATTTAATACGCCGGCCTTCTTAAAAAATAATCCTTCTTTCGACATGGCATAATATACTCTTGCTCCGGATAAGATGATTCCGTTGTTGCATCCAAAAGTGGAAATCATGATTAATGCTGCCATTATATATACAGAAACATCTCCGAATATCATAGAAGCCGCAGCTGTTCCTACCCGATCCGTTCCACCACCGGCAAACTGAATTCCCTGTCCGATAACATCCGTTGCAGTGCTGCTGCCTTTCAACGGTAATAACGACAAATAAGAAATATTTGCCATACAGTATAACACTGTCACAATACCTGTTCCCAGCAATAAACTACGGGGGATATTACGTTGCGGATCTTTTATTTCTCCGGCTATAAATGTTACGTTATTCCATGCATCACTGGAAAATAAGGAGCCGATAATTGCAGTTCCCAATGCAAGCATTAAGGCAAGGCCACTGATATGTTCCTCCACCCAAACACCATTAATCTGTGTAGTTTGTACGGCATCCCATGCCCCTGACAGATTTTTGGTAAACGTATCGGTATGAAATCCTATATATATTCCTATAGTTATAAGCAGCAGTAATGCAACGAGTTTTGCTGAGGTAAAAACGGTTTGAAGAATCTTTCCGTTTTTAATTCCCTGTGTACTAAAATATGTCAGCAACACAATTAACGCAATAGCTAAAAATTGTGCGGCACTGATGGTTATACTTCCGGCTGTAACTAATATATTTTCCGGACTAAACCAGGGAATAAACACTGCAGTATATTTTGCAAAGGCAACTGCAACGGCAGCAATTACTCCCGTTTGTATTACGGCAAAGACAGTCCAGCCGTAGAGGAAGGAAGTGAAATTTCCAAAGGCGCGCTGTATATATACAAACTGTCCGCCGGCTTTGGGCATCATGCCGGCTAACTCACCATAACATAATGCAGCCATCACTGTAATAACGCCACTTAATATCCAGAGAAACATCAGCCATCCGCTGCTGCCTACCCAACGGCTCATATCAGCACTCACAATGAATATCCCTGAGCCAATCATGGAACCTGCAACCAGCATTGTTGCATCCCATAACCCTAAGGAGCGCCGGAAGTGGTGTGGTTGTTCAGACATATAAATGAGTATCTAGTAGCAAGTATCTAGTAGCAAGTATAAAAATTTAGAATTTCTACTTGTTTCTTAATTTACTTTTTTTGGCGCCGTATGCGAAATAAATCACAAAACCTATTGCTAACCATATCAGTAATCTCATCCAATTTGGCCAACCTAAACCAAATACCATGGAGGCGCAAACAAGTATTCCAAGAATGGGAACAAGAGGCACTAGCGGTGTGCGGAATCCACGCTTTGCATCAGGATCGGTTTTACGCATAATGATAACACCTGCACAAACTAACATAAATGCGAAGAGCGTTCCGATGCTGGTCATGTCACCAACAATATCTCCCGGCACAAAGGCTGCAAACAACCCTACGAAAACAAATAAAATTAAATTTGATTTATATGGCGTACGGAATTTAGCATGCAACTCAGAAAATACCGGTGGCATTAAACCATCGCGGCTCATAGAATAAAATACACGTGACTGACCCAGCAACATCACCAGAATTACAGAGGAGAATCCTGCAAGAATAGCCACAGTAACCAACTTCGCCAGCCATCCGAATCCTGTCATATATGTTTGAATGGCGAATGTAACGGAGGCCTCCCTTCCAACAGTTCTAAAATCCTCGGTGGATGCAACGCCCGTTAACACATGAGCAAACAATATATATAGTACAGTACAAACAGCAAGTGATCCTAAAATACCAACAGGCATATCTTTCTTTGGATTTTTAGCTTCCTGTGCAGCAGTAGAAACAGCATCGAAACCAATAAATGCAAAAAACACTACGCCGGCAGCCGCCAGAATACCCATAATGCCCCCAAAGTTATGCGGGATCCCTTGCGGATCAATGTATGTTTGTGCAGGCGGAATATAAGGAGTGTGATTGGCTTCATTTATAAATGACCATCCGAAAATGATAAACAGAATAACAATCGCCACTTTTGTAACTACAATAATTCCATTTACAAATGCACTTTCTTTTGTTCCTCTTATCAATAACAGTGAAAGCAATAAAAGAATAAACAAAGCCGGTATATTCATCATACCGTGTACCCCTTCCATTGATTTTTCAAACGGCGAGTGACACCATTCATAGGGGATGGTCCAGTGAAAATAAGCGAGTAGTTTATTGAGGTATTCACTCCAGGCAATACTTACTGTAGCAGCGCCCAAAGCATATTCCAGAACAAGATCCCAGCCGATAACCCAGGCAACAAGTTCACCCATGGTAGCATAACTATAAGTATATGCGCTACCGGCTATTGGAATCATAGATGCAAACTCTGCATAACAAAGTCCGGCAAGGGCACAACCAATACCGGCAATGATAAAACCTATGGTAACTGCAGGACCTGCATTATTACCTGCTGCTGCTGCGGTACGGACAAATAAGCCCGCTCCGATGATTGCGCCTATTCCCAATGCAATCAGGTTAGTTGCGCCCAACGTTCGTTTTAAGCCTTTTTCCGAATCATCAACTTCGGCCATTAATTCCTTAAGTGGTTTTTTAATAAAGAGCGTGCTTGCCATATTTTTGATCTTTTGGATACCGAACAAACCTAAACTAAAATCTTCAAATACCAAAAAAGGCCAATTTTTCTCGTTGACAAGGCCCTTAATTTTATTAATAAGCAGGAAACACCTTTCTTTGAAACATGATTTTAGCGATTATTCTGATTTTTACGGTGGGTTATATTTTAATTGCCACTGAGCACTCTATCGGAATTAACAAATCAGCATCTGCTTTGCTTACCGGTACGCTATGCTGGACACTATATATAATGTTCAGCGGATTACCTGTTAATGAGATTCTGGATTCACTTTCTCATCATACCAGTGATATTGCAGGCATATTATTTTTCCTGTTATCCGCCATGACCATTGTTGAACTGATTGATGCACACAATGGTTTTGATGTAATTACTTCTACAATAACAACACGTAACAGAATTAAATTACTTTGGATTACCTGCATATTAGCTTTTTTCCTATCAGCAATTATTGATAACCTTACTACTGCAATAGTGATGGTAACCTTGTTGCGCAAATTAATTGATGACAAGGAAGAACGCTGGTTGTATAGCGGTATGATAATTATTGCAGCCAATGCTGGCGGAGCATGGTCGCCACTGGGAGATGTTACAACTACGATGTTATGGATTGGTGGTCAGATTAGTGCAGTAAATATTATGAAAGAATTATTTCTGCCTTCATTAGTATGCCTTGTTGTTCCATTGGTATTAGCATCATTTCAACTGAAAGGAAATCTGGCAGCCGTTAAAGTGAGTGCGTCCTCCAATTTTACTACAACAGGTGAACGTTATCTGGTTTTTATTCTTGGTTTGAGTTCATTGCTATTTGTTCCTGCTTTTAAAATTCTTACCGGATTACCACCATACATTGGTATTCTGCTTGCATTATCTGTGTTATGGATTACTACTGAAATCATTCATCGCAAAAAAAGAAATATTGAAAAAGACGAATTCACCGTTGCCAATGCTTTGCGGCGAATTGACACTCCGAGCATTTTATTTTTCCTTGGTATTCTGCTTGCCGTAGCTGCGCTGGATGCCAGCAATATTCTTCATCAGTTTGCTTTGTTACTTGATCAGCAGATTGGAAATACTAATCAGATCATTCTCAGCATTGGGGCTGTATCAGCTATTATTGATAATGTTCCATTGGTGGCTGCCAGCATGGGGATGTATGATCTGGCATTGTATCCGATGGATGATTATTTATGGGAATTTCTGGCATATTGTGCCGGTACAGGAGGAAGTATGTTGATAATAGGTTCAGCAGCCGGTGTGGCATGTATGGGAATGGAGAAGATTACCTTTATGTGGTACCTGAAAAAAATAGGCTGGCTGGCAGCAGCAGGTTATCTTGCCGGTGCCTTTATATATATATACCTCAATTAAATATTTAAAGTTTTTCCTAAAGGAAGTTTAAACCCAGCCCGGATTATCTTTTATATATCCCATTTGCTGAAGAATGATTACCAGAATGATCATCAGAATCATTCCTGCAGCAAAAACAAACATTAGTTTGCGGTAACGTG
>JANOBN010000462.1:0-1508 GCA_031411675.1 Bacteroidota bacterium
AATGTTGATTTTAGCACAGGCAATGCAGTGGTAAGTCCAGTTACTCGCAAGATGAAATTATCAGAAACGCAGGGTAATATTTCAGATGTAAATGGCAATTTATTAATGAGCAGTAATGGTATTTGGATTGCTAATTCCACAGGAGATACAATGATGAATGGTGGTGGACTGAATCCAAATAGTTTTACTCAAACTTGGGCGAATACTAGTGTGAGTTCTAATATACTTGTATTTGGCAATATTTTTTTACCAATGCCTGGAGATTCCAGCTTATATGCTCTTATCCATATGACTGGGAGCTATAATAGTAATCCTAGCAACAATCCCACAGATTTATATTACACTATTGTGGATGTTCAGTTGGATAGTGGGAGAGGTGCCGTTACAACAAAAAATCAAATAGTCTTACACGATACTCTTTCAGTTGGAATTGCTGTGTGTAAACATTCGAATGGTAGAGATTGTTGGATTACAGTATTAAAAGATGATGCATATTCTATTATAACTTTATTGCTTACCCCAAATGGAGTAACTGCCCCCAATTATCAAAACTTTTCAAATAAAATTTCTGAGCAAGGTACGGTAGCTCATCCAGTATTTTCACCTGATGGAAGGAAGTTTGCATGTGCAACTGGTAAACCTGTTGGGAATGGATATGATAATAATGTGAACCTCTTTGATTTTGATAGATGCACAGGACTATTTAGTAATCATAGAAGGATACATAACATTGACAGTACATTTGCTATTGGTTGCGCCTTTTCATCAAATTCAAAATATTTATACACGTGCTCCACAAGGCATATTTTTCAAACAAATACAGATTCTACCATATTAATTACAGACAGTGTTGCCACCTACGATGGCTTTGTAAGTGTACAACCAAGTAATTTTTTCACAATGTTTTTGGCCGCCGATAAAAAAATATATGTTACCTCTATTGGAAGTGTAGTGGATCATCACGTAATAAATTATCCTGATAGTGTAGGACTTTCCTGTGATGTACAGCAACATTCCCTGCATATACCCTGTTTAAATTTTGGTAGTGTACCTAATCATCCTAATTATTTTCTTGGAGCGGATACATCTACAATTTGTGATTCATTAACAATTGGATTAAATGCAGAATTAAGAATGCAGAATGAAGAATTGAAAATATCACCTAATCCGGCAAGTTCCATCATTACATTAAATGCAAGTCGCGTTAAGGGACATGTAGCAAGTTTTAGTATCTTTAATTCCATAGGAGCTTTAATTGGAAAGCGCACTGCACAGGTGTACGGTGGTTATGTTACGCAGGATGTGTATGTGGCGGAATTGCCATCGGGGATGTATATTGTGAGGTTGGAGACGGAGCGGGAGGTATATAATGGTAAGTTTGTTAAACAATAAAAGCAATCAACGATCGCGAAGCATTGCAACAAATATTGAAAAATAACAGCAATGAGTTTAAATTCTTTAAGAAGAATACTCGTAATGCCTTTCATTTGCGTTTGGAAGGCATTACG
>JANOBN010000463.1:0-2989 GCA_031411675.1 Bacteroidota bacterium
AGGATACTTCAGCCTCTAAAGAAGTTCTACCGGCTAAAAAACCTCCTGTTCCTCAGCCAATACCATTGGATAATAATAAACCGAAATCATTTGATGCTGACCCTGTTAAAACATCAACAGTTACTCCTCCCTCTTTCAAAAGCAATAAAGCTTATTTTACTGTTCAAATTGGTGCAAGTCAGAAGCCTGAATCAATTGAAGGGCGCTTTAGGAAGGTAAGCGGCTTAAATGCAGTAAAATGCGATGACGGCTTTACCCGATTTAATTCAGGTTCGTTCACTACCCTTGCAGCTGCCAAAAAACGACAATCGGAATTGAAAGTAGAGGGGTATACAGATTGTTTTGTAACTGCATATAAAGGTGACAAAAAAATAACTATACCTGAAGCAACCATTTTACTTCAGAAAAAATGATCTTTGCAAACCTTAATTCAAAATAGATAAGTGAAATTTTCAAAAGAAGCCCGGGTTGGTTTATTGGTAACGGTTGCAATGGCAGCCCTCATTTGGGGAATCAACTTTCTTAAAGGGCAGGATTTCTTTACCGCCAGCAATAAATATTATGCAGTTTATGAAAATGTGGACGGTTTAGTAAAATCAAATCCGGTAATGATGTCAGGCTTTCGCATCGGTATCATTAATCATATTGATTTTCTTCCCGATAAATCGGGAAGGCTTTTGGTTACCTTGTTAGTGAATAATGATGTTTTCGTTTCAAAGGATGCTACTGCTAATATCTTTTCATCAGACTTGTTAGGTGCAAAATCTATCAGAATCGACTTAGGCAATTCAACCAAACCGGCAGAAGATGGCGACACATTAATTCCTGTTCTTGAAACCAGTCTTACCTCCCGTTTAGGAAAGCAGGTAGGACCGGTTAAAGATAAAGTGGAAAGTCTTGTCGTAAGCCTTGACTCTGTTACTCAAATGCTTCACCAGCTTTTTGATGTGAACACAAAAAATAATCTGCGCGGCAGTATTATGCATTTGAACAGTTCTATGAACTCGCTTGACAATATGCTTACCAGTGACGATGGGAAACTTAAATTAATTTTCAGCAATCTGGAGTCTATTAGTAAAAACCTTAAAAATAATAATGAGGCAATTAGTCACATTATTAATAATCTTTCTAATATAACTGACACACTTGCTAAAGTTCAGTTTGCTTCCGTAATAAATAATGCTGCTGCAGCCTTGCAGGAATTTAATATTGTAATGAGTAAAATCAATAAAGGGGAAGGCTCTTTAGGCCTTTTAATAAACGACCAGAAATTATATTCAAACCTTGATTCTTCCGCTAAAAACCTGGATGAATTACTAAAAGACATGAAAGCTAATCCAAAAAGATATGTTCATTTTTCAGTTTTTGGCAAGAAGTAATAAGTAAAAAAACTCCTTAAAGAAATTAGATGATCAGCAGAGTTGTATTCCTTGTTTTCCTGATTGCAGGTGTGTATTTTTTCACTGCTAAAATCAGGCAAATTATCAGTAACATCAAACTTGGCAGAGACCTTAACCGTAGCGATAATCCATCAGCCAGATGGAAAATGATGTCACTTGTAGCATTAGGTCAGTCAAAAATGTTAAATCGTCCTGTTGCTGCAATTTTTCATATTTTTATTTATGTTGGTTTTGTTATAATTAATATTGAAGTTCTTGAAATTATTATTGATGGAATTTTCGGGACTCATAGAGTTTTATCCTTTATGGGTAACTTTTATAATTTCTTAATTGGAAGCTTTGAGATCCTTGCCCTCCTTGTGTTAGCTGCATGCGTTGTATTTCTTTCACGAAGGAATATCATTAAATTAAAACGATTTTGGAGTGCCGAGATGACTGTCTGGCCCCGAAGTGATGCGAACATTATCCTTATTATCGAAATATTATTGATGACCGCTTTTCTTACAATGAATGCTACCGATTATTTATTACAGTTGAGAGATGAAGAGCATTATATTAATGCAGGTTTATTTCCGGTAAGTAGTCTTTTAATTCCTCTGTTCAGTTCATTCAATTCCGAAACGCTTATTATTATTGAACGTTCCTGCTGGTGGTTTCATATTCTGGGAATACTTGCCTTTCTTAACTATGTACCCTATTCAAAACATCTCCATATTCTTCTGGCTTTTCCAAATACATGGTATAGTAACCTGGAGAAAAAAGGGCGCTTTAATAATATGGCCAATGTTACCAATGAAGTAAAACTTATGCTGGATCCTGCTGCCATTCCTGATCCTGCTGCGTCTTCCATAACAGGTTTCGGAGCAAAAGATGTTAAAGATTTAAACTGGAAACAGTTGATGGATGCATATAGTTGTACTGAATGTGGAAGATGTACATCATCATGCCCTGCAAATATTACAGGGAAAATTTTGTCGCCACGAAAAATAATGATGGATACCAGAGACAGACTGGAGGAAACAGCCAAAAACATCTCTAAAAACGGAATTGAATTTCAAGATGGGAAATCACTTTTAGGTGATTATATTTCTCCGGAAGAATTATGGGCCTGCACTACCTGTAATGCCTGTGTAGAAGCTTGTCCGGTAAACATCGATCCGCTATCAATTATACTTGACTTAAGACGTTATATGGTGATGGAACAAAGTGCTGCACCTGCAGAATTAAATGGCATGTTCAGTAAAATTGAAAACAATGGGGCACCCTGGCAGTTTTCACCTGCCGATCGCCTTAATTGGAGAGATTAATCATTATTAAAATCGGTATTTAGAACCACCATAAAGAGCACACAAATGAAGGAACCATTTCAGGTACTAACGATGGCTGATTATGCAGCAAGAAATGAACAACCCGATATTCTTTTCTGGGTTGGTTGTGCGGGCAGCTTCGATGACAGGTTGAAGAAAGTTACACGGGCGGTTGCTAAGTTACTGCAGCAGGCTGGGCTCAATTTCGCTGTATTAGGAACCGAAGAAAGCTGCACAGGTGACCCTGCAAAACGTGCAGGAAATGAATTTCTTTTCCAGATG
>JANOBN010000464.1:0-3344 GCA_031411675.1 Bacteroidota bacterium
ATTGACGCTACATATTTACTATGATCAAAATCCCGGAGATTGTTATCATAGCCCAGCCATTCGCTATCACTTTTTTTAGAAGTAATAACATCTTTAAAGGTGGATTGATTATTATAACCAAATGATGTTTCAAAATTGATATTTAATTCATCCGGATAGTCTTTTGTTTCTACTGATAAAAAGGCCCCTGACCAATCGCCGGGGATATCAGCACTTGCTGTTTTAGTAATGAGAATATTGTCAACCAGACTTGCCGGAAAAAGATCGAGTTTAATATTATTGGTAAATGGATCAAGCGTTGGAATTACAGAACCATTTACAGCAGTTTTAATATACCTATCGCCCACACCACGAACTGTTATAAAACCGGCATTAGTAGAAACACCGGAAACGCGTGCAATAGCTGCAGTAACATTAGCATCACCTGTTTTTTTCATTGTTTCTGATGAAATAAAATCAAGTGTTACCGCCGAATTTCGCTTTATCGCTTCTACAAAATATTCTTTAGACTTCACGGCTTTCGCAGTAATCTGTACTTCGCCAATAGCTTTAGAAGCAGATTTCATTACAAAGTTTTTTACTAAGACCTCACCGCCTTTAATAGTTACCGTTTCTTCTATTTCTGCATAACTGATATAAGAAATGATAATTGTTTGTGGATTAGCATCAGCGATTTTGAGAGAATAATTTCCATCAAAATCGGTGATTGTACCCACTGAACGATTCGCTTTTAAAACAATTGTTACGCCAATTAAAGTTTCACCACTTTCATCAGTAATTTTTCCGCGAAGCGTTCCCTGACCAAAAGTGGTAAGGCAGAATAAATAAAAAATGGTAATAAGCGAGATGGATTTCATTGGTTTTCTGCCGATCATTTAATTAAGAAGGAGTTCTTTCAAATTGACAGAACTCCTTCTTTAAATAGTATTTGAAATTATTGTATTATTAATTTTCTGACAGACTTAATTCCATCAGTAAGAACTTCTACAAAGTATAAACCGGATGTCATATTGGATATGTCAACTAACTCCATATGATTCGCCTCAACAAAACCAAGATTCTTTAAAAGCACAGTTGAGCCGTTTACAGAATAAATCCTGATAGCATTATCACTTCCTGATTTATTAAATAGTTTTACTCTAATCGCTTCATTGGCAGGATTTGGATAAACCAGAAATTCCGGAGTTCTTGTAATGGAATTAATTCCTACCGGAACAGGGTAAATAAGAGTTGGCTCATAAACTTCATTACCAACAGGATTTTCAGCAACATAATTCTCAACACCACCTGAAGGAGTTCCGATTTGAATGTTCAGTTTAAAGGAGAATAAACCATCGGTGGTTATTTGTGCAACCAGAATCTGATTTAATGCTGTATCAGGTCCAAATGATCCGTTTAAGGAAGCCCAGGAACCATTGGAGCTGGAGAATATAGGTCCATTGGTACCGTCGTTTTGATTGTCAAGCATTGCAATCTCTGCGGCTATACCTACTGCAGTTACCGGTTCCGGCATGGCAGTTACGGCAATAAGTCCGTCTTCAGTTGTTAAGGGAATTCCTGCAAGTGGATTTGCTCCCTGCAATACACCGTCATTGTTTACATTGGTGGCAACACTGTTATCCAGGTACTTTGGTACACCAAAATTTCCATTGCAAGCGGCACCTACCGATAGCCAGGAATCAATCATTACGGTATTGTTTTTTGCATTTGTTTTTGAAAAAGTGGGAGATGTTGCACCACGATCTTCATTATTAAAAAACAGTGTAGAGGTTTCTAAGCGCATTTCATGACCCGGTACTCCATAAACTGCCTGAAATTTATATCCCGGCTTTAAATCAACGTAAATGCGATATGTCACTGACCCTACTGGTAAAATACCACCATCTGCATTCGTTATTGTATCATTTGGTTCGGAGATATAATATGTTTCTACAAAAACACTGTCAAAGCCCTGTTGTGATTTCGCTAAAAAGGCAGATAAAGAAAGAAATAGAATAAGTAAAGATTTTTTCATTTTATTAGTTTTATGTTTTTGGTTTAAATATGAATTGTTTCAATCTGTTTTAGAAGTGGCCAAAATTAGTTCGGGAAAAGTGTAGTAAGTTCAAGGCAATATTATCTTTGAATTAAATTTGAGTTATTTAATGAAAAGGCAATTGTTAATAACAATGAAAGTGGCTGCAGGCAGTGGATTCAGCTACTTAATTTTTATAAGGGATGCTGTTTATAACTACTGCATGTATTTTCTGTTCTTTTTTAGAGAATACTATGTTATGCAGATGTTAAGCAGATAATTCACTTAACATTTTGTTGTTGCAATCATCATATTGATTTGCATAATTCAGTGTTTTGAGGAAGAATTATAAATGAGTGATTCAATTTGTAATTCATCACTTGTTGGGTTTTTTGCAACATATCTCTTAAAGCTTTTACCATCAGCAGAACCAATTTGAATGTTAAGCTCAAAGGAAAAAACTCCGTCAGTTGTCATTTGAGCAATTAATACTCTGTTTTCCGGTGTCGGCCCATTTGTTCCTCCCAGAACTGCCCAAGAACCATTTTCAGTTGAAAAGGTATTCTGAATATTTTTATCATTTCTATTATTAAACATGGAAATGGCCATCGAATCAATTCCAAAAAATGTAACTCTTGGTGCAAGTCCGATGAAAAGACCGTCTCTTTCTTTGAGTGGTATGCCTGCTTCTTTATTATCATTTTGTAAAATATGATCTCTGTTGACAATGGTAGTAACAGTATCATCTTCACTTTTTAATACTCCCCAATGTCCCTCACAAGCTGCTCCGGCCGTTAACCAGGAGTCAAGCATAATTGTATTCTGATCAATGTTTCTGTATGGTATAACTGTGGGTATATAAGAACCTCTGTCCTCATTGTTGAAAAAGGAAGTTGTTGTAGCAAGCCGGAGTTCATGACCGGGAATACCAAACGCTGCCTGAAATTTATATCCGGGAAGCATATCAGCATAAATTCGATAAGTCACTGATCCGACAGGTAAAATACCCCCTTCCTTTGCAATATCTTCTTTACCGGATATATAATATTTCTCAACAATAATTCTTTCCAAACCCTGTGCAAATAAAGTTTGAATGTTGCCTGCAAAAAGCAGGATAATGCTACCTAGTCTTATTAGTGTTTTCATATTTCGTTTATAAAAAACAGGAGTACTGCTCTGATTTCCCTTTCAGGCTGCAAAGGACGAATGGAAAAGTATTTTTAAGATTACTGCTATGTTATTTTAATCTTAATTCCCCGGGAGTGAATTCTCCGCCTGTAAAGGCGGTGTAATTCACTCCATAAAAAAAGCCGGCAACATAGGTACCGGC
>JANOBN010000465.1:0-5601 GCA_031411675.1 Bacteroidota bacterium
GTATAACTACCAATCCAATTGAAAGTTATCTTGTACCCGTAAAGTTTGATTTAAATGCAAATGAAACAAATGCAATGCTCCGTGTTATTCCAAGCGGGCATTCTTTTGGTGGTGCACTAAATTGTGCAGAATTCTGCAGTAAAAATTTTAAAGTGCTTGTTGATGGAGTTCAGCAATTTTCAAAACCGGTATGGCGATCAGATTGTGGCTTAAATCCAATTTGGGCTCAGAATGGAACATGGGTTTATGACAGAAGTAACTGGTGCCCGGGGTCAAAAACGCTTTATAAAGATCAGGAATTAACGCCGTTCATTACTGCAGGTGATTCCGTATTACTGGATATTAATTTCGACACTTATACTTACTCCGGTGGAGCAGGATTTAATCCGGGATATATATTAAGCGCAGAGTTGTTCACTTATGGAAATCCGAATTTTACCAATGATGCAACAGTTGAAGAAATTATTAAACCGAATGCTGATGAAAATTATTCAAGGTTTAATCCAATCTGTAACTATCCAATTGTGGTCATTAAAAATACCGGATCAGCACCGCTAACCAGCCTGACAATTAAGTATGGTATAAAAGATGGAACGCCTCAATACTATAACTGGGTAGGCTCTCTTGATTTTCTGGAGACGATATCCGTTACGCTTGATAGTATGACATGGGGTGGCTCCTCCACTAATCAGAATAATATTTTTGAAGTAGTGGTTAGCAATCCAAATGGTGTTGCAGATCAGTATCCTTATAATGATACCTTACGCTCACGTATAACTTTTACTCCGGTTTATCCATCTCAGTTCAGAATGGTGTTTAAAACAAACACTGCAGGAAGTGAAACAACATGGAGGGTCTTAGATGAAAATGGCAATGTTCTTTATTCAAGGCTTACCGGATTGTCTGCAAATACCCTTTATACTGATACGATGAACTTTGCTCCGGGATGCTATGAATTGCGTATAAACGATAGCGGCAAGGATGGGCTTAACTTCCCTTATAATTCTGATGGCGTAGGTTATGCAAGATTTGTACAGACTAACGGAACCAGCAGCTGGATAAAGTCTTTTGAAGCAAATTTCGGAACATCTGTTGTTCATTATTTTACAGTTGGATTTGCAACAAGTGTTAGTGAGAATAATTCAGACGAACCAACTTTTGAGTTGTATCCGAATCCTACAACAGGCAGAATTACAGTTGCATTCAGAGTGAATGATAATGAGGAAGTAAAACTCGATATATATAACCTGGAAGGGCAACTTTTAAAACAGCATGTTCAACCCGGTGGTAATATGGTGAAGTTTGATGTTGATGTAACGGATCTTCCAGCCGGATTATATATTGTTCAGATGTCTGCTTCTGATCAAAGAGTTGTACGTAAGCTGATTCGTCAGTAATTCTTTTAAAAGCAAAGAGCGCTGTCGGTTTAGTAAAATTTGTAGCTTATATTACATATAATCTGTTAATATTCTCTATAATAAGTCAGATTGCATCAGAATTGAAATATGACTGATGCTGATTTATTGTATTTATTCTCAGTAGGAGTGATAATTGGCATTTATACTTAAAGCCGGATATATATATTATAATCTCGTGTTACGGGAATTTACCATAGAAGGATAAAAGCCATTTTGAAAAATATTAGTATGAATATGGAGATTAAATTGTGATACAAGCACGGCATAAGGAGAATATTTTTGTACAGCGCATTGTTACACTCACTGCATTTGTCCTTTTTCTGGTAAAGATATTTGCATGGTATTTAACCGGCTCTGTTTCTGTATTAACGGATGCATTGGAAAGCACAGTTAATATTATCAGTGCAATGGTTGGCTTTTACAGCTTACACCTTTCGTCTCAGCCAAAAGATGAGAATCATCCTTATGGCCATGGCAAAGCGGAGTTCCTTTCTGCCGGTTTTGAAGGACTGCTGATTATCGTTGCCGGATTGATTATTATATATGATGCAATTATAAATCTCCGCTTCCCGCATAAACTGCAATCACTCGATTATGGTATTTTCTTAATAGGCATTACAGCGCTAATCAATTATGCCATTGGATATTGGGCTATCAAAGTAGGGCGTAAAAATGATACGCTGGCTTTAATTGCAACGGGCAAACATCTTCATACTGATACTTATTCAACAGCAGGAATTGTGGTTGGACTTCTTGTTATTTCATATACTGGTATTTTATGGCTCGATAGTGTATTTGCATTAGGCTTCGCATTTGTAATAATATACACAGGTTTAAAAATTATCAGAAGTTCATTATCCGGTATTATGGATGAAGTAGATGAAGCTTTATTAAAAGAATTGGTTAAGTATCTTAATGAAAACAGAACTGCAAACTGGATTGACTTGCATAATCTGAGAATTATTAAGTATGGTAGCGTACTTCATCTGGATTGCCATCTTACTGTTCCCTGGTATTTGAATGTTCATGAGGCACATCGGGAAGTGGATGCGCTCAGTCAAATGATCAGAAGTAAATATGGTGATAGTGTTGAACTTTTTGTACATACCGATGGCTGTCTGGAATTTTCCTGTAAAATTTGCACCAAGGATGATTGCACGGTAAGAAAACATGCATTTTTAAACAAGGTTAGCTGGGATGTTGACAATATTTCAAGCAATAAAAAACATGGCATGAATGATTAACTATATTAAATCGAAGGTTGTTTAAAAACTATCATTTCGCTATTAAGTAAGATGGGATTAAGTTAGTAATTTTGAAACTTAAATTTATACTGTTATGCTATTTGTTGTTGAAGGCGGTTCTACCAAGGCTGATTGGTTATTATCAGATCATAAAAAAGTAATTGCCAGTTTTAGCACCATTGGCTTTAATCCCTATTTTCATTCAACAGAATTTATTTATAATACCTTAATTGCCGATAATGAGCTGGGCGCATATGCTGATGTTGTTGCAGAAGTTCGTTATTTTGGTGCAGGATGCTCTTCTCCGGAAAAAAATCTGATTGTAGAAAAAGGAATACAACAATATTTTAAAAATGCCAAAGTAGTTGTTGAACACGACTTACTCGCCAGTGTATATGCAACATGTGGTGATACGGAGGGCATTGCCTGTATAATTGGCACCGGAAGCAATAGTTGTTATTTTGATGGACAGAAATTACATGAACGTAATTATGGTTTAGGATTTATTCTGGGCGATGAGGGCAGCGGATCATATTATGGGAAAAAGTTAGTGACCAATTATCTATATGGTTTGATGCCGGAAAATATATATAAAAGTTTTAAAGAAAGTTACGGACTTAACAAAAACAGTATTATTCGTCATGTATACAACGAACCCAATGCAAATGTCTGGCTTGCTTCATTAAGTCGTTTTTTAAGTGATCATAGAAGTGACCCCTGGATTAACAAAATGATTATGCAAGGAATGTACGATTTTATGGATCTTTACGTTTGTAATTACGAGAATTATAAAACAGTTCCTGTTCATTTTGTAGGTTCTATGGCTTATGTTTTTTGCGATGAGTTAAAAGTTGCAGCATCTAACCGTCAGATACATGTCGGGAAAATTATTAAACAACCTATTGATGATTTGATGAATTATTTTTTAATGAAAAATATCGGATAGGTTCAAATCCACATGGGGAAAAAAAGGAAGTCCAAATCGAAAGGAAAAGGCTGGAAATTAGGTCTTGTTATCTTCACATTGGTTATTGCAGGACTTTATTACCATAAGCAGGTAATAAGGTATTCCTATAAAGCTTATCGTTTATACGTTCATTTAAGATATCCTTCCATTGCCAGAAAGGGTGTCATTGATTATCCCTATGGATACTCAGTACATGGGGTTGATGTTTCCAGGTGGCAGGACGAGGTTGACTGGGCCGCTTTGAAAGCAAAAACACGGGATGGCGATACACTTGATTTTCAATTTGCATTTATTAAGGCTACTCAGGGAGTCTGGATAGAAGATCCGATGTTTATTGATAATTGGAAAGGTGCAAAAACGAATCATATCATCCGCGGTGCTTATCATTATTTTGTGCCCGGACCGGATCCAAAAAAACAAGCAGCTAATTTTATTTCCAGTGTCAGCCTTAAAAAGGGCGATCTCCCGCCTGTTGTGGATGTTGAAGAAACAAAAGGGAAAGGTAGGAAATTTATTGTGGCACAATTAAAGATTTTTATTCGTGAAATTGAAAGGGAATATCATGTTAAGCCAATCATTTATTCTAATATTAATTTCATTGAAAATTACCTCGCATCAGATTTTGAAGATTATTATTTTTGGGTAGCTCATTATTATCGTGACGAATTGCTGGTAGATGAAAATATTAAATGGTTGTTTTGGCAGCATTCTGATAAAGCAGGTATGTTTGGTTGTAATTATTATGTTGATGTTAATGTGTTTAATGGAAATTCAAGACAACTGAAAAAAATATTGATTCAGTAAAAAGTTAATTTATGTTTTGCTTTATTCAACATATAAAACCAACCCTTTCAGATATTCTCCTTCCGGATGATAGATGCTTATCGGATGATCTGCAGGCTGACTTAACTGATGCATAATTTTAACCGTTCTTTTCGCTTGTGAAGCGGCCTGAAAAACCACCTTTCTGAATAAATCTTTGTCAATAGCCTGTGAACAGGAAAAAGTAAATAATATTCCACCCGGTGAAATGTTTTTTATCCCTTCATAGTTAAGGTTTCTGTAGCCAACCATTGCATTCTTAACTGCACTCAAATGTTTAGCAAAAGCAGGAGGATCAAGTACAATTAAATCATATTTTTCTTGCGATTGCTTGAAAAATGAAAACACATCCATTGCAAAACTCTCATGGTTTGCAGCCGGAAAATTGGCCGCTACATTTTCATTAGCCTGTTCAACTGCTTTCTTGCTGCTGTCAACGGAGTGAACTAACTTGGCACCTGCACCAATTGCATAGACAGAAAAACCACCGCTGTAGCAAAATGTATTAAGCACTTTTTTGTCTTTTGAATATTGGCTAATCAGTTTTCGGTTTTCACGTTGATCAAGGAAAAAGCCCGTTTTTTGCCCTTCAACAAAGTCAATCGAAAAACGATAGCCATTTTCAATAATAAAATCCGGTTTGTAAGAAGGAGACTTGTACAGAAAATCATTTGGACTTACCGCCTGATTTTGTTTCTGAAGTGCTTCAAAACTTTTATTATAAATTGCATTAAGCTGTTTGCCATAGATATTCTTCAAGGCAGTTGTTATATGACTAATTGCAGCAGCCATTCCAAGGGTATGCAGCTGGATAACCGCTACATCTTTATAAATATCAATTATTAGTCCGGGCAGGCTATCACCTTCGGCATTAATTAAACGGTATGCATTGGTAGTTGTGTTGTTGACTAATGATATAGATTTCCGGTAAGAGTAAGCCTGCCTTATTTTGTTCTCCCAGAACAACTCCGAGCAATCAGTAAGTTCAAAGCTGATGATACGCACCAGTATAGTGCCTTTGTGAAAATGTCCTGTGCCCAGGTAACGGTCATCATAGGTGAAAACTTCTACAATATCACCTTCAGCAATATCCTTCGGTTGAGATTTAACAGCACCTGAAAATATCCAGGGATGAAAATTTTGAACAGAG
>JANOBN010000466.1:0-4296 GCA_031411675.1 Bacteroidota bacterium
AAACAAAAAAGCCTTCCCATATGGGAAGGCTTTTTTGTTTCAGGAATCAAAGTTTATCAGTACGTTTGCCATATAGATACCAAATATGAAATATATTCCTCTTGCTCTCATGCTTACTGTTGTAATTGTACTTACCATAAGTTGCCGGCAAAAGTCGGATGAAAGTTGTGCTAAACCGGCTAACCCTAATGGCGACAGTGAGCTTGCTTTACTCATGCGTAATATGACCAGTCATCTGGAAGAAGAAAAAAAACGAATGGATGCCGGCGAGGCTCCTGGTAAAATGCCGGAAGGGTATGATAAAATTTCAACAGCAAAACCAACTGACAGTAAACAATTAAGTGACAACTTTCGGGGGTTTGCATCTATCTATCTGCAGTCATTAAGCAATTACCATAAAGCAACACCTGAAAATTATCGAAATGAGTATAATAACCTTGTGAAAAGCTGTATCAGTTGTCATGAAAATGAATGTCCGGGCCCAATAAAAAGAATTGAAAAACTACTGGTGACGGAATAATAATTTTTAATGACGAATTATATATATTAATACAGCCTGCTGCAATTCCGTTTTAAAAATACATTGCTTCTTCCTGATTATTTTATTTCTTGTCCGGCTCGAAATCGAGTACAATAGAATTCATACAAAATCTTTTTCCTGTTGGTGGAGGTCCGTCATCAAAAATATGACCGAGGTGTGATTCACATCTTCCACAAACTACCTCTACCCTTTTCATTCCATATGAATTATCCTCATGATAAATTACACTGTTAGCACGACTTGTTTCAAAAAAACTCGGCCATCCGCAGCCACTTGCAAATTTTGAATCAGAGCGGAATAAGAGATTACCACAAGCTGCACAGAAGTATTGTCCATTCCCTTCAAAATCCCAATACTTACCTGTAAACGCACGCTCCGTTTCTGCATGTCTGGCAACTTCATAAACATCCTCCGGAAGAATCTTTTTCCATTCAGCATCGCTCAAAACTAACTTCTCTGTATTAGTGTGTGAGTAATAAGGATTCTTATTGTTTACTTGCTTATCTTGTTCTGATTGTTTCATAGTATTTTCTGATTTTAATGTACATCCTGTATTAATTAAATAAAGGAGGGCGATGATGAATATTTTTTTCATGTGCATGTGTTAAACAACATTACAAAGTTATATAGATTAAAAGTTAAGAATGTCTTTTATGCGACAATAGCCCTAAAAAAATCAATCAAACACTTCTTTTCGCCTTTTCTTCGAGCATGGGTACGAAACGGAATTTTTCCAGTTCTATTACTTCAAAACTTCCATCCGGGTGCTTTAACACCGTGGTCATCACCTGCATTGCCAGAGGACCAACAGGAATAACCATAATTCCACCGTGCTTTAACTGTGCTAACAATTGTTCAGGGATAAGTGGTGCTCCACAAGTTACGAGGATTTTATCAAATGGAGCAAATGAGGGCTGACCTTTAAAACCATCTCCATAAAATGTTTTTGCGGAATATCCCATCTCGGTCAACCGCAGGCGTGTTGCTTCAAACAGCGGTTTATGCCTTTCAATAGTAAAAACCCGGGCACTCATCTCGCATAAAACAGAAGTCTGATACCCACTTCCCGTTCCAATCTCCAGAACCTTATCGCCTTTTTGTATACCCAGCAGCTGAGTTTGATAGGCAACTGTATACGGCTGAGAAATAGTCTGTTCGCAGTCAATTGGGAAAGCTTTATCCTGATAGGCAAATTCTAAAAAGGCATTATCCATAAAAAGGTGTCTGGGTATTTTGCCGATTGCATCCAGAACTGCCTGACTGGTAATACCTTTCTCCTTAATTTGAGCGACTAATTGTTTCCGTAAACCCTGGTGCCTGAAAGAATCCATCATTGTGCAAAGGTAAATGGAAGTCTTTATTAAAATAAATCGTTGCCTTAAGATACCCATCATTTTTAAACATCTTTCGTCTGAAAAAATGAGTTAATTTCGCGCCCACGATTTTATATAACATCATGCTGAAAATAGGGGTCCTTGGAGCCGGTCATTTGGGAAAAATCCACATAAAGCTCATTGGCGAACTAAATGCTGAATATCAACTTACCGGATTCTATGATCCTGATCCGGCAACTGTTGCGCAAGTTTCCCAACAGTATGGTATCCCTTCTTTCGATACAATTGATGCATTAATTGCTGCCAGCGATGTGGTAGATATTGTTACTCCAACAGTGTCACATTATGATTGTGCGGTAAAAGCGTTACGTCTCAGCAAACATATTTTTATTGAAAAGCCTCTTGCCAATACAGTAAAAGAAGCGCAATTGATGATTGGGCTTGCGAAAGAAGCTGATGTAAAGGTTCAGGTAGGCCATGTAGAACGTTTTAATCCGGCTTTTAAAGCTGCACGTGAATATATTCATCAACCAATGTTTATAGAAACGCATCGACTGGCTCAGTTTAATCCAAGAGGAACCGATGTTTCCGTAGTACTTGATTTAATGATACATGATATTGATATTGTTTTAAGCACAGTAAAATCAACTGTAAAAAAAATCAGTACCAGTGGTGTTGCCGTAGTAAGTGACACACCTGATATTGCTAATGCACGAATTGAATTTGACAATGGATGTGTTGCCAATCTAACAGCCAGCCGGATATCATTAAAAAATATGAGGAAGACCCGCTTTTTTCAAAAGGATGCATATATATCTGTTGATTTTCTGGAAAAAAGCAGCGAAGTAGTCCGGCTGAAAGAAGTGGATGGTGATATTGATCCTCTTGCTGTAATTCTTGATGTGGGCGAAGGAAAAAAACAGAAACAAATCTGGTTTGAGAATCCTAAAGTGGAAGAAAGCAATGCAATAAAGGAAGAATTAAAAAGCTTTGCATATGCTATAAAAAATAATAAAATTCCTGCCGTGACTATTGAAGATGGTTTTGCTGCACTGCAGGTAGCACATCAGATTGCTGATAAACTGAAATTGCTTCCTGCACTGGCATAAACGCCTTTATAACAAATGAGAAACCGTAATATTAATTTATGGGCTTTTGCATCCTTACTGTTGGTGCTGCTTAACAGCTGTGACCCGGAAGAACCAATTCCTGCATATTTAAGTATAGATTCAATAGGCGTTAAAAATTTAAATTATGCATTGCAGGGCACTGCTAAACACAATATTAAAGATGCCTGGGTTTATATAGATAATGAGTTGCTTGGTGTATTTGAATTACCTGCCCGTTTTCCTGTTCTCGCGGAAGGTAAACATGCTGTTTCTATTAGTGCCGGAATATTCGAAAATGGAATTTCTGCAACAAGAGTTCGTTACCCGCTTTATACCTCTTTTGAAGCTACAACTGATTTTATTCCCGGACAAACCGTAAATTTTCCGATTACCACTGAAATAAACTATTTCCCGGGCGTGAAATATGACTGGTATGAAGATTTTGAAGGCAATACGTATAGTTTCGATTCTATTTTAGGAAGCAAAACTGGATTTACACCTTTTAATACGGACCAACCATTTGAAGGCAACTTCTCAGGAAAGATTACTATTAACACGGCAAATGATCATTTTGAAGGAGCCTGTACCAATGATAATATTGACATCAACTCCTTCAATACAACTTGGGTAGAATTAAATTATAAAGCAGACCAGCCTTTTGATGCAGGAATAAAAGTAAAAAAAGCGAATGGTGATGTGGCAACTGAATATGCTGTAACCATTAACCGTTCAGAAGTATGGAATAAAATATATATTAACGTTTCTCAAATAATCGGAACCAACCCTACAGCACAGAACTTCAAAGTTTATCTTGTTGCTACATTAGAAGCAGGACGAACAGAGTCGAATATATATATTGACAACATTAAGCTGATTCACAACTGATATGAATAAGCGAAGGCAGATCATAATTTACGTTGTTGCCGATCTGCTGGCGGCTATGCTTGCATGGGCTTGCTTTTATATTTACAGAAAGGAAGTAATAGAAACAGCTGCACTGGGCTACGAAGTAGAATTTATTCCCGATCACAAATTTTATCTGGGTATAATACTATTGCCGTTATGCTGGGTAGTTATTTATGCACTGGCAGGCACCTACAATGATATTTTCAGGAAATCACGGCTAAAAGAATTTGCTCAGACCCTTTATCTTTCCGCATTTGGTGTGCTTATTATTTTCTTTTCATTATTGCTTGATGATATTATTGGCAACTACCGATATTACTATCACACTATATCAGCATTATTCTGTCTGCACTTTTTTATTACTGCAACTTTCCGGTTTTCGATTACCACAAATATTTCACGGAAG
>JANOBN010000467.1:0-3345 GCA_031411675.1 Bacteroidota bacterium
TTGCCACGAAGTATGCCTTTCAGATCAATTATAATGGCCTTTTCATTGCACATCTTCTTAAAGTCAGCTTCCGTTAATACCGTATATTCTTTATGATTTACGGCAACTACAATAGCATCATAATCGTTAGTCGGGCTGGTAGTTAACTCAAAACCATATTCATGTTTCAGTTCTTCACTCGATGCTTTAGGGTCTATCACATCAACACTAACACCATATGATTTAAATTCATTAACTACATCGGAAACTTTTGAGTTCCTGATGTCTTCCACATCTTCTTTAAAAGTAGCACCCATAACGAGTACTTTGGCCTGTGCGAGATTCTTACCAAGTGCAATTAGTTTTTTTACTGTTTGCTTGGCAACATAAAAGCCCATAGAATCATTCACATATCTTCCTGAATTAATTACCTGTGAATGGTAGCCGAGCTCCTGTGCTTTGTAAGTGAGGTAATATGGATCAACACCAATACAATGTCCACCTACTAATCCCGGCATAAATTTTAAAAAGTTCCATTTTGTTCCTGCAGCTTCCAACACTTCAAAAGTATTAATGCCCATCTTATTAAATATAATGGAGAGCTCATTCATTAAAGCAATGTTTACATCACGTTGTGTATTCTCAATGATCTTGGCAGCTTCTGCCACTTTAATACAGGAGGCTCTGAATACACCGGCTTTTACCACAATTTCATACACCTTAGCAATTTCATCTGCTGATTCAGCATCGCAACCGGAAACAACTTTGGTAATGTTTGGTAATGTATGTATTTTATCACCCGGATTAATCCGCTCCGGAGAATACCCCACTTTAAAATCTTTAATAAATTTCAATTTGGTAATTTCTTCCAGCACAGGAATACAATCTTCTTCTGTACATCCCGGATAAACGGTAGATTCATAAACAACATAATCGCCCGGCTTTAATGCCTGAGCTATTGTTTTTGTTGCACCCAGCAATGGTTTGAGATCAGGAAGTTTATGATCATCGATAGGAGTAGGAACAGCAACAATAAAAAAGTTGGCTGTACGTAACACATCAATGGAATCGGTAAAAACAATATCAGCTCCTTCAAAAACCGACGAATCTAACTCACCGCTCGGATCAATATGATTCTTCATCTGCTCCACGCGTTTAGAGTTAATATCAAAACCAATTACGGAAATGTGTTTTGCAAATTCCAGTGCAATAGGTAATCCAACATAGCCCAATCCTATTACCGCCAGTTTCTTTTCTTTCTTTATTAATTCATTATACATAGTCAGATGCTGTTAAACTTTTTTTCAGGTTTGTTATTTTCTCTTAATGCGTAAATACGTTCAATTATTTCCACCACCTTTAATCCTTCCAGTGCATTAGTAGTCATGGTAGTTCTTCCTTTTAAGGTGGCGATTACATTCTCTATTATGTAATGATGATTTGCCGCAGAACCTTTATAAGCCCCATAATCGTTTGCAGGATTTACAGGAGGTAATTCGGGCATTTGATAATCCTTAATATGACAGTACACCACTTCATTCATATATTGCCCGCCTACTTTCACGCTACCCTGACTACCGATAACGGTAATGCTGCTTTCCAGATTTGCATCCCAAACGGAAGTAGAATAATTAATAGATCCAATACCTCCATTCATAAAACGAAATGTTACAAGTCCGGAATCTTCAAAAGCAGTTAAATTTTTATGATTAAAATCGCTGAATCTTGCCTGTATATCGGTGATATCACCAAACATCCAATACATGATGTCTATAAAGTGAGAAAATTGCGTAAATAATGTACCGCCGTCCAGGTCACTGGTTCCTTTCCAGTTGCCGGAAGTATAATAACGATCATCACGATTCCAAAAGCAGTTTAACTGTACCATGTAAATATCACCTAATAATTTCTGATCAATAACTTGTTTTAACCATGCACTCGGAGGTGAATATCTGTTTTGCATAACACCAAATACATTCCGGTGAACCTGCAATGCTTTATATATTACTTTTTCGCAATCAGCTTTTGTAATAGCCATTGGCTTTTCACAAACTACATGCATGTGATGCTCTAATGCTTTAATAGAATGACTGGCATGAAGTCCGTTGGGAGTACAAACACTAACTACATCAATGTCAAGTCCTGCATCCAGCATTTCATCTACTGAACTGAAAAAAGGCACATCAGTAAATTCCATTAGTTTAAGTGAGCTTTTATCTCTTACATCACACATCGCCACCAGTTCTGCTTCCACATTTCTCCTGATCATTTCAGCATGACGTTTACCAATATGACCGCTTCCGGCTACTGCGAACTTTATTTTTTTATCCTGGTAATTCATGCTGTTGAGCTTAACTTTGTTTCTTACTTACTTTCCCGTCTTTAAGGAGGTAAACTTCATTGCTTTCCGGGCAGATTGCCATACCTTCTTTATCAAATATCAGTTTCTGACCATATTCGCTCATCCATCCATTTTGTCGAGCAGGATTGCCCATCACCAAAGCAAAATCCGGAACCTCTTTTGTTACTACAGCTCCTGCTCCAATAAATGCATAATAACCGATGTTATGTCCGCAAACTATTGTTGCATTAGCACCTATACTGGCTCCCTTGTGAACAATCGTTTTCAAATATTGATCTTTACGGCTTATTGCACTTCTTGGATTAATCACATTGGTAAAAACCATACTCGGTCCCAGAAACACATCATCTTCACAAATTACTCCTGTATATATAGAAACGTTATTTTGTACCTTCACATTATTACCAATTACCACATCCGGTGATATCACTACATTTTGACCTATGTTGCATTTTTTACCAATCCTGCAACCGGGCATTATATGGGAAAAATGCCAGATACTGGTTCCTTCACCAATTTCGCATCCTTCATCGATTATCGCCGTAGGATGTGCCTTGTAATTCATAATGCAGATAGTTTGGTTAAAGATCTTTAAAATAGTTAATACAGATTTAAATCCTGTAAATCATGTGTTGCTTTGTTATGCAAAACGATGTGCCGTTTTATATAATTCTTCCTGAGGTAGATTTTTGAAATAATCATACGTAAGTTTTAATCCTTCAGCGCGGTTAATTTTAGGTTCCCAGTTCAGAATTGTTTGTGCTTTTGTAATATCCGGACGACGTTGTTTAGGATCATCCTGAGGTAAAGGTTTATAGATAATTTTCTGACTGGTACCGGTAAGCTTGATGATCTCCTCGCAGAATTCTTTAATTGTTATTTCTGCAGGATTGCCAACATTTACCGGATATACATAATCACTTAATAATAATCTGTAAATTCCTTCTACAAGATCATCAACATAACAAAACGATCGTGTCTGGCTGCCATCACCGAAAACAGTA
>JANOBN010000468.1:0-1751 GCA_031411675.1 Bacteroidota bacterium
GAAGAAGCCAACGGTATAAAACCAAGAATGGTATATACCATGGTGTTTCTTATATATTTTCCGGCTTCCAATATCAGTTCATTAAAATTTTTGTCAATCGCTCACATGCCTTACCATCAGTTGCATATAAATAATGGTCCAGTATTACCTGTTTGCCTCTATCATCCAGATCAGCAAAAACAATATCATCCATATTAAAAGTAAAAAAATCGACAACAGTAATTAATTTTGCTTCAATAATATCAATATTAAAAACAGGGTAAGCGTTAAATAAAATACAGGGCTTATAATACATCGCCAGTGGTGTTAATGTAGAAAAGTGAGAATGAAAACATCCTGCACTATTCAAAATCTCCTGAATAACATTTACTTCTTTAAGGTAGTCAATATTAGGATCATTTAAAAGATAACCGGCACCATAACTCAGCGGGTGCAATTTTATTTTCAAACGGGCATTTTTACTTTTACAATAATTATTCAGTTTAGCATAAAATTGCAATAAAGTTTCGATGTCCATATTCGACATTTGATCTTCTACAAATGCAGAATCAATCAGTAAGTAATATTTTCCTTCCTGCACTTCCGTTGCTGAAACACTATTAATATACCTGAAATATTTATCAAAGTAAGGATTCCCGATATAAAGATAAGATTCCGTACGCGGGCTATCACGCTCCATAGTAAAGCGAGAATTAAACGGAGTAAAATCAATATACCGGGAAGTTTTCCTTAAATCGAACTTACAATGGAGTAAGCCTTCATTAATCCCCTGCCGGCTTCTGGTATAAATGAATTTAAGGAATTTATAAGCGGAAGACAGATTCCTTAATCGAAATGAACTTAAATAAAATAACAGTGTGCCCAAACTCGATTTTCCTTTTACAACAGTACCCGCACTCGACTTTCCCGATTTTTTTATCCCGGCTGTATAAATTGAATAACTTTTAAACGGGGCTTTGATGCCATGCTCGAGCCGGTAAGTAATAATACCGGAATTTAAAGCAGCAATATTTAAGGCCACCTGATGAAATGTTTCTACTTCCATAAAAACGATCTTATCAGGCTTTGCAGCCGCAATGATTTGATACGGGTTACTATAATTATTCCAATAAAAGATTTGGTATGGATATTTTTCATCAAGTACAACTTTATCATACTTATAAAGAAAAACAAGCTCCGCATTCTTTAATGAATCAACAATAGGATGGGTTAAATCTATTCTGTCATAGTCCCATACAAGAAGGATCCTCATGATGCTATACTGATAAGATTGTACTGATCACTTTATTCAATTCTTCATTTGTAATTGATGAAGAACAAGGAAGACTAAGACTTTTAGCATATATAGCTTTTGAAACAGCATGTTCGCTTACATAAATACAATCCTGAAACATTGTAAGTTCATTCATCGGCACCCATAATGGCCGTACCTGAATCTGATTCTTTGTTAAAACGGGAATAGCTTCCTTTTGTCGATCCGCCACTAAAGTGAATAACCAGTTATTCGGTATAACGTTATCGGTTTGTTTCTGAAAGGAGAACCCTTTATCACCACCCAGTCCGGCTATATATATATCACTTATTTCCTTCTTTCGGTTTATAAAGCCCGGTAATTGCTCCATTTGAGCCACTCCCATTGCAGCCAAAACATTTACCAATCTGTAATTGTATCCGATTTCATCATGTATATATTCAAAACTATCAGACTTCGCCTGTGTGGTTATATGCTTTGCTTTTTTCGCCATTTCGGC
>JANOBN010000469.1:0-1932 GCA_031411675.1 Bacteroidota bacterium
CTGAAAGAAACATCATCTCCGGTTTCTACTTCCGTTGCATACTTTTCAGGAATGGAGAAATCAATTTTTACAGGATTAATATTCTGTATTGCAGCAATTCTTGAAGCCGGAGTTACATAACTTCCTTCACTTACATAACGCAAGCCGACAACGCCGCTAAATGGAGCGTGGATTTCTGTTTTGCTGATTGCACTTCGGATCACTTCAACATCAGCTTTTAAGGTGTTGAGCTGATTTGATGCAATATCGAATTCCTGCTGGCTGGTAGCACTTGTCTTTATTAATTCCTGCTGACGATCAAGTTGCCCTTGCGACAATGCAACCTGCGATAAGGTTTTGCGAAGCTGTGCTTTCAGGTCTTCATCATATAATTTAACAAGCAGATCGCCTTTTTTTACTTTACTTCCTTCCTTAAATGAAATGCTGATGATGCGCCCACTCACTTCTGCATGCAACTCTACTTCTTCAAATGCCAGAATGGTGCCTGAAGTACGCACTTCATTTGATAGCTTTTGAGGTTGCAGAATAAATCCTTCTACGGAAGCCGGTCCTTTCGGCCCGGTTGGCTGACCGACATCAGAAGCAGATTTCCTTTTACCGCATGATAATGAAAATAGTAAACCGGAAAATAGAATATATATAAATTGTTTTTTATTCATCTGAAGGTTAAAAAGGTACAGTTACTTTAATCGCTGTTTGATGTCAAGTCGGTGTTTTCTGGCTGTATCAATTGCAATATCGTATCCTGCATCAAGATGACGGATAACACCCATTGCCGGATCATTGTGTAATACGCGTTTTAATCTTACTGCAGCTTCATCTGTTCCATCGGCAACTATAACCATTCCTGCATGAATAGAATAACCAATACCAACACCTCCGCCATGATGTAACGACACCCAGCTTGCTCCGCCGGCAGTATTAATCAGTGCATTTAAAACCGGCCAGTCAGCAATAGCATCGCTGCCATCTTTCATCGCTTCTGTTTCGCGATTAGGAGAGGCAACCGATCCGCAATCCAGATGATCGCGACCTATCACTAATGGTGCTTTTACCTTACCAGATTTTACCAGTTCATTAAATGCTAATCCTGCTTTCTCCCGCTCGCCCTGACCCAACCAGCAAATTCGTGCAGGCAATCCCTGAAACGCAATACGATCCTGTGCTAAGGTGATCCATCTCTTTAATGATTCATTCTCCGGAAATAATTCAAGAATTAATTTGTCTGTTGTAAATATATCTTCCGGATCTCCGCTTAATGCTGCCCATCGGAACGGTCCTTTACCTTCGCAGAATAACGGGCGAATATAAGCCGGAACAAAACCGGGAAAATCAAAAGCATTCTTTAACCCCATGGCTAATGCCTGCCCTCGCAAATTATTTCCATAATCAAAAGTCACAGCACCGCGTTTCTGCAAAGCAATCATCAGCTCCACCTGTTTCACCATGGTAGTTTTACTGCGCTTTATATATTCCTCCGGATTTGAATCACGTAATATTTTTGCTTCCTCCACCGATAGTCCTTCCGGAAAATAACCTACCAATTCATCATGAGCAGAAGTCTGATCCGTTAAAGTATCAGGAATAATATTTCTTTCAATTAACCGCTTCAATAAATCAACTGCATTTCCGATATAGGCAATGGAAACGGCTTCCCCTTTATTTTTAGCGTCAACAGAACGGTCAATTGCTTCATCCAAATTATGATATATATAATCAAGATAGCGGGTTTGAATACGTTTTTCAGCACGCCATTCTTCCATTTCTGCGGCAAGACACGTACCGCCGTTCATGGTTATTGCCAGTGGTTGTGCCCCACCCATACCACCCAATCCTGCAGTAACATTCAATGTATTTTTTAATGACCCTCCAAAATGCTGTCGTGCTACTTCTGCATATTTTTCATATGTTCCCTGAACTATAACCTTAGAA
>JANOBN010000470.1:0-6280 GCA_031411675.1 Bacteroidota bacterium
GATGTGACATGAGCAGAATGCTGGCGGGAGTCATAATAAAGATATTTCCAAAGAATCAACAAAATGAGTAGGTTATATAAGTTAAGGAATAGTTTATATAATTCCCATATAACTTATTTAAGTAGTGCACAAGAAATCAGCTGCGAACCCAACAATTTTGGGGCTTTTCTCTTAGCAAAGAATTGGCTTTGTTCCCGCTCAGAACTGCCTGATGACAAAATTTACAAAATGAACTACTATTTTTCTTAATTTTGTGAGTAACCCCATTTTAATTATATCTTAAAGGAATTTACTATTTGCCTACGCAGTCGATTAAAGATTCAGGTTTAATCCAAAACCAAGATTTACATGAGCAAACAAAATTCCGATTATTATTTTCTCCAAGGTGGTGGCGAAATGGGTGAACTAATAAGAGCTAAGGATTGGAGCAAAACATCTCTAGGTGATCCATCAAGTTGGCCTCAAAGCCTCTGCACCATGGTGTCGGTAATGCTCGAGAATCCATTTGGAATGTATATAGCCTGGGGTGATGATTATACGCAGTTATACAACGTCGGGTATCGTCCTATTCTTGGCAGTACGAAACATCCACAGGCTTTAGGGATTAGTACCCGAGAAACCTTTGCTGAAATATGGCACATCATTGGGTCTATGTTTGAAGGCGTAATGAAAGGTCAAGCAGTGGGTTTTCCAGATCTTATGCTTCCACTAAACAGAAATGGATTTTTCGAAGAATGTTTTTTCGATTTCTCCTACAGCCCAATCAGAAAAGATGATGGGGAAGTTGGGGGTGTATTGGTAACCGTTATTGAAACCACAGACAAAAAGAAGGCAGAAGAGGCCTTAAAAGCCAGTGAGGAACGTTTTCGGGATACTGTTAGACAAGCTCCAGTTGGCATTACTATTTTACGGGGAAAAGAATATGTTGTTGAAATGGCTAATGACTTTTACCTAGAGTTAGTTGACAGGAAAATCAACGATTTTATAGGAAGACCGTTATTTGATTCCTTACCAGAGGTAAAAGAATCTGTCGCGGCATTATTAGAAGGTGTATTGACTACAGGCGTTCCGCTTCAGGGCATCGAAGTTCCAGTTCCGTTACAGCGCTATGGAAACCATGATGTGTTATATTTTGATTTCCTTTATCATCCACTAAGAGAAAAAGATGGAGAAATTTCGGGTATCATCGTTACAGTTACTGAAGTGACTGAAAAAGTGGTAGCAAGAAAAAAAATTAAAGAGAAAGAAACCCTATTGCAATCTATTTTTTTTAATGCTCCGGTTGCCATTGCTGTGATTCAAGGTCCAGATCATACTTATGTGATGGCAAACAACGAGTATCAAAACATGGTAAGCAGAACTTCAGAACAACTGCTGGAAAAAGCCAGCAAAGCCATATTTCCTGAATTAATAGGTACGGGTACATTTGAAATTTTTGATGGTATCTATCAATCAGGCGAATCGTTTTCAATTGCGGAATATCCGGTGAAGCTTGATAAGAAAAATGAAGGGAGCGTGGAGCAGTTATATTTCAGATTTTCAGCAGTTCCGCTTAAAGATGCCGAGGGAAAATTTGACTCCATCGTAATTGTTTCTGTTGATATAACGGAACAAATTATAGCTCGCAAAAAAATTGAACAAAGTGAGAAAAAATTTCAGGCAGCCATCCTTGCCATTGAAGGCATAATCTGGACAAATAATAACAAGGGGCAAATGATTGGCGAACAACCCGGATGGGCTAAATTAACAGGCCAGCGTTTTGAAGAATACCAAGGTTATGGATGGGCTACTGCGATTCATCCTGATGATGCAAAGTCAACCGTTGCTGCATGGGATAAGGCAGTAGCAAATAAAACCCCATTTGAATTTGAACATAGGGTAAAGACAACGCAAAATGAATGGCGACTTTTTTCCGTAAAGGCAGTTCCAGTTTTGGATGAAAATGGAATAATTCAACAATGGGTGGGTGTGCATACTGATATAACGGAGCAACGAGAGGCGATACAAAAAATAAAAGAGAGCGAGGAACGTTTTAAATCTCTTGCTGATGAAAGCCCGATGTTTGTTTTCATCATAGAACCTGACCCGTCAGCTCCGGTGAGTTATTGGAACAAAACATGGCTTTATTACACAGGACAAACGGCAGAACAAGCCGCGGGCAGGTCTTGGGATGGAATAATTCATCCGGAGGATTTTCAGGTGGTTATGGATTTTTATGTTCCGGCATTTAATGCACGGCAAGCATATTTTATTCCTGCCATCAGAGTTTTGCGTTTTGATGGGGAATACCGCTGGCATTCGGTGAAAGGTAATCCTCGCTATTTGGATAACGGTGAATTTAACGGATATGTTGGCGTAGGATTTGACATTCACGAACAAAAACTTGCAGAAGAAAAATTAGCTTACCGAACTGCTTTGTTGGAAGCACACAACGAAGCCAGTGTTGACGGTCTTTTACTGGTAGATGCGAAAGGGAAAATACTTTCTTTTAATCAGCGGTTTATTGAAATATGGAATATGCCATTGCATATAACACATGCAAATGACGATGAAGGTGCTCTTTCGTTTGCCATGACGCAATTGGTACATCCGCAACAGTTTATTGATAAAGTAAAATACCTCTACGATAATCCCACGGAAACAAGCCTTGATGAACTTGAATTTATAGATGGTAAAATTGTAGAGCGAAATGGGTACCCTGTAATAGGTGAAGAATCTCAATATTATGCCTGGAGCTGGACTTTTAAGGATATAACCGAAAGAAAAAGAATTGAGCAGGATCTAAAAAATACTAAGGAGCAATTAGAATTAACCTTTAAAAATATTCCTGCGGGCGTTTACCTCATTAATGCAAAAGGGGAAATGGTTTATGTGAATGATAGAGGTGCCGCTGTTTATGGTGATTTTACACCGGAATATATATTGGAACACAAGGATTTAACGACACTACTTAAAATTGCAGATGAACTTTTTGAACGCTTTGATGAAAACGGAAATTACTTTTCTTCGCAAAATTCCCCAGCTTTTATTAGTCTTGTAACTGGCGAGCCTTCTCAAGCAGTATTGAGACAAATCAACAGAGTAACCAGAGAACAACGATGGTATTATGTTCAAGGGGCACCTCTTTTTGACCAAAATGGATCTGTTTCACTGGTATTGATTACAAGCACAGATATTACAGAGCAAAAAAATGCAGAAGAAAAAACAAAAGAAAGTGAAGAGCGCTTTCGATCTCTTGCGCAAACCTTACCTCAGTTGGTATGGGTTACTGATGTAATGGGTGTATTAGAATTCGCATCAGTAAGATGGGAAGAATATACGGGTATTGAACCCGGAAGTGAAAAGGAATGGGAAAAAATTGTTCACCCTGATGATTTGGAAGGCATTAATGCGGTATGGGCACATTGCTTAAGTTCGGGTGACACTTACACTTCTGATGTGCGCCTTAGAAGTAAAAATGGGGAATATAGATGGCATACGGTGATGGGCGAACCTGTTTTAGATAACGAAAATAAAATAGTGAAATGGGTTGGCGCGTTTACCGATACGCATCAGGAAAAATTATTTATGCAAGAACTGGAACTCAAGGTTAAAGAACGAACCAACGAATTGGAACAATTTAATATTGAGCTGGAAAGAAAAAATAAAGAGCTAGAATCTTTTGCCTACATATCAAGTCACGATTTGCAGGAACCACTTCGAAAAATTCAAATCTTAGCTACGCGTATCATTGAAAGGGAATCACTATCAGAAATTGGAAGGGATAGTTTTAGCCGAATGCAGTTGGCAGCTAAAAGAATGCAAACGCTCATTGAAGATTTGCTTACCTATTCAAAAACCAGCACCGACGACAACAAATTTGAAAACACTAATCTCAATACAATTATTGATGAAGTTAAAGAAGATTTAAGCGAAGAAATTAAAGAAAAAAATGCTATCATAGAAGCAACGGAGCTATGTGAATTGGAAATCATTCCTTTTCAGTTTCGACAACTCATGCATAATCTTATAGGTAACGGCTTAAAATTCTCTGTTCCAAACAGGATTCCACACATACAAATAAAAAGTGTAATAGCTTATGGAAGACAATTTGACAACGAAAAGTTAAAGTCCGAAAGCATTTATTGCCAAATTACCGTTTCTGATAATGGTATCGGTTTTGAGCAACAATATAGCGAAAAAATATTCGAAGTTTTCCAACGCCTTCATGGAAGGAATGATTATAAGGGCACTGGTATTGGACTTGCCATTGTGAAAAAAATTGTTGAAAACCACGAGGGGGTTATTACCGCAAGCAGTGAATTAAATAAAGGCACCACTTTTAATATTTATATACCTGTGAGGTGAATGAAGTAGCCACAACGGATACTAATCGCGTGAGGGATGGGAGAGGTTACCGAGTAACCCGGACAGCCCGGCCCAAAGGGACACGCCATAATCTAAATTTTTCAATACTTCATTGCGTGACATAAATAATTTTCTCAACCCGAGATAAAATTCCAAAGTGGTAGTTATGTAATATGTGCAGAATAAAATGTAACATTTTTTTGGGTTAGCTATTGCATCTTTGTAATAATATAATTCAAATTTTTAAATCTTATAAGATGTAGTACCCTGCTACATTATAATTCTTACTTATCAGCGTAAAATATATAAACAGAAGAAATTCCAACGCCTATTATTTGGATTTAAAATTTGGAGCACAAATAAAATAACGGAAGTTAGATTAGATAGAATGATGAAAAAACAACTGTTTTTTCATTTTTTATTCCAAAAAATTAAAATCATGATAAAGGTAAAAAAGGAAGGGATTTTACTAAAGAAAACAAAACTGGCTTTTGAAAATGACAGTGTTTTAAATCCCGGGGTATTTCAGGATGGAAATACAATTCACATGCTGTATAGAGCTGTACGAAAAGGAAATTATTCCACTTTAGGGTATTGTAGGCTTGATGGTCCTTTAAATTTAGTAGAACGCCATGACACTCCGCTAATAATTCCGCATACCGAAGACGAATCCAAAGGTGTTGAGGATGCGAGAATTGTTAAAATTGACGGTGTATATTATATTACATATACGGCTTATGACGGTATTAATGCACTTGGAGCGCTGACAACTTCAACTGATATGAAGACGTTTCATTATAAAGGAATTATAACACCCAAATTTACTTTTGATGAGTTTAGGATTTTAGCAGATTGTAACAACCTGATTAATATAAAATATTTTCGTCACTCAAGACATTTCGAACCTAGTGTTCATGTCTATTTATGGGACAAGGATGTGGTGTTTTTTCCAAGAAAAATCAATGGTAAATTGGCTTTCCTTCATAGGATACGTCCAGGAATACAATTAGTTTTAATTGATAAACTGGAAGATTTGACTAAAGAATTCTGGAGTCAATATTTTCTGCATTTTAACGAGCATATTATTTTGGACCCAATAGGCACAGGACATGAGTCAGGCTATATTGGAGCTGGTGGCCCGCCAATTGAAACAGATGAGGGATGGCTACTCATCTATCACGCTGTTTACGATACTGCGGAGGGATATGTTTACACAGCCACCGCAGCATTATTGGATTTAAATGATCCAACTAAAGTCATTGCCCGTATGGCCCAACCATTATTTGCACCTGAACACGAGTATGAATTGCATGGCGTAGTCAATAATGTGGTTTTCCCAACTGGGCATGCCTTATTTGATGACACTTTATATATCTATTATGGTGCTGCCGATAAGTACATTGCCTGTGTATCATTGAGTTTAAAAGAAATATTGAGTGAATTAGTTTTAAATTATAAAGTGTAAATATGAAAGCTACTGTTTTTCCAATTTCAATCAATCATTTAAGCGATTATAAAGAGGTTTTTAAAAATGATAAACGTGCGAGTTTTGTGAAATTATCTCCTACTATTCGAAAAAAGACCATTCCGTTTGTGCAAACTGAATTGCCTGAAATTTTGTTCATTACTTCTTACCCTCCAAGGGAATGTGGTATTGCGACGTATAGCCAGGATTTAAAGAATGCTATTCAGGAGAAATTTGGAAATTCTGCTTCATTACGGATATGTGCTTTAGAATCAGAACCATCTCAGTATGACTATCCGAGTGAAGTTAAATATATTTTGCAGACCCAAAAGAAAGAGGACTATGTGGCATTAGCTCATAAAATCAATAATGATAAAAATATTGCCGCAGTTTTTTTGCAGCATGAGTTTGGCTTGTTTGGTGGTAAATATGGAGATTATCTTTTAAAACTCATGTCCAGATTAAGAA